>JAOZPO010000074.1 GCA_029932715.1 Halobacteria archaeon
TTAATTACCCAATATTTTTAAAAAATATGCTTTGTAGTATATAGAAAAGAATCAGCAATCAGAGATTTTATAAGTGACTATTTGGAATTTATACGTATATAGGGTAATGAAGAATGAGAAAAAGGCTGTCATTGATAGTGATATTGATAAGTTTTGTGCCGTTTTCCGTTTTAGCTGCTACAATGCCGACCATAGCTTTTGAACAATCGAATACTATCATGGTAACTGCAGGACCAGCAAAAGAAATGACCCATAGGAACAACACCCATGAACATGAAAATGTAATTCCATACCAGAGAAAAGGAATACAACAATTGATTTATGATCGCGGTTACAACTATACAGTTGCGGAAAACAGGGTTACACAGCTTTCATACGAAGATAGAAAAGCTCTTTGTGGATACAAACCCATAACAGCACCAGAAGAAAACGTTTCTGAAAATGTAATGTTCTTTTCCTGTCTGCCAAAGGCAAAAAAGGCAAAGCTAAAAGCAGTAGAAGCGGAATCGCAGCCCTCATCATCATACGATGCAATGGCTCTTGGATATGTAACTCCTGTTAAGAATCAGGGGGCATGTGGTAGCTGCTGGCTGTTCGCAGCAACCGCAGAATTTGAGTCCATGACTCTAAAAAATGAAGGCGTGGAGTTTGATTTCTCAGAGCAGGAGCTCGGGGATTGCAACATCTGGTCCACGGCAGGTGGATATGATTTCTGTGATGGTGGAAATGCGTTTATGACTGCTAATTATTTTACTAAACACGGCTCGGCTACTGAAACATGCCATCCCTACGCTGCGACGCAGAAAACCTGTTATAATTGCGCTGCGCTCAAAACGGTGAATAACTGGCGGATGATTACAGGAGCGGAGGGCGAAAGCCAAATAGATACGATAAAAAATGCGATACAGAACTATGGACCTGTATATTCAACTATCTATGCCAGCGATCCTGGATTCCGCGGTTACAGCGGTGGAGTATATGAGTATTGGGGCCCCGAAGCGGTGAATCATGCGATAGAAATCATTGGATGGGATGATACGTTGCCACATACTCATGGAACAGGAGCATGGCTGGTAAAGAACAGTTGGGGGACTTCATGGGGTGCCTCTGGACCCTATCCCGGATGCGCATGGGTAGCATACGGTGCAGCAAACATTGGAGATTACACGACTGCAATTGCAAGCTACGAGGATTCTGAGGGGGTAATATTCTATCATGATGAATGTGGATGGATGGGGTATCAGTATGGCGGTTGGGGACCAACAGCCTACGGAGCAGTGCGTTTTACACCACTACAAGACTTGACGTTAACCGCAGTTGACTTTTGGGCGGTAGATAGCAACATGGAATACGAGCTAAAAATATTCGACACGTTCAACGCTGATTCTTCCAGTTACTCTTTTAGCGTCCAACGTGGAACTACACAAACAGGAACCATAGATGAGATAGGTTATTATTCGATACTTCTGGATACACCAGTGCAGTTGGTAAGCGAGAATGATTTCATTGTGCAGGTAAGGTTAACGTCCACGGAATCCGATTATCCTCTGCCAATTGACTACTATGATACGTCCTGGCTGCCTGCATGGTCGGAGATAGCCACGTTCTCTGGTGAGAGCTATTATAGTGCGGACGGCTCTCAATTTTATTCAACATCATTTTACGACATAGGAATAAGAGCAAGAGCGGTAAACGCCACGAACCCATGCAATAAGGGCGATTTCAATTGTAATGGTATTTCGGCAGATGCAGATGATTTAGCAATGATGGTAGATGCAGCCGTGGGTAAATACGTACCCGAGCAGAAATATGACTTGAACAATAATTGTATATTTGCAGATGTTAGTGACTTAGAAATGATGAAAGACGCATCTGAGGACAAGATAGAATTGATGTAAACCCTGATGTTCTGACACAGAAATGGAGTTTGAGCTCTTCATGTGGTCTGATAATCACATAAACTAAACACCCAACGTCTTCTTCCCAATTACATACGTATATGAGTTGCATTTAGTACTCATATCGGATTTTGTATACCGCTCGACCAGAATTCTTATATATCTATACTTTCTTAAGCAATGAGTCTATTTAAATATCCAAATTCATGACTTCCTTTGCGTGTTCCTGTATAAACTTTCTTCTCGGTTCCACCTCTTCGCCCATCAGCACCGTAAATATACCGTCTGCTTCTGCGGCATCCTCTAAATTCACCTGCTTTATGCATCTCGTGTCCGGATTCATCGTTGTCTCCCACAACTGCTCTGGATTCATCTCTCCCAGCCCCTTATACCTCTGTATCTTCACGCCCGAGTCACCTTCCTTCACATCCAGCTCTTCCAGAATCTTTACGTATTCGGCATCAGAAAAGGCATAACGCATCTCCTTGTGTTTCTTTACCATATACAGTGGTGGTAACGCTATATACACATGGTTCGTGCTTACTAACTCAGCCATATAGCGAAAGAAAAAAGTAAGCAGCAGTGTTCTTATATGTGCACCATCAACGTCCGCATCGCTCATCAGGATTATCCTATCATAACGCGTTTTTTGTAAATCAAAATCCTCACCTATTCCTGCACCTAATGCAGTAACAAGTGCCCGAATTTCTTTACTCTTCAATATCTTGTCCAGCCGCGCCTTCTCCACGTTCAATATCTTACCCCGTATGGGTAGGATAGCCTGGAAGTTCTTATCGCGCGCCTGCTTCGCAGAACCACCAGCTGAGTCGCCCTCCACTATGTATATCTCACTCTTCGCAGGGTCTTTCTCTGAGCAATCTGCAAGCTTTCCTGGTAGCGAATCCGCGAGAAAATCCTTCTTACGTACTATCTCTCGTGCGTGTCGTGCCGCTTCACGTGCTCTCGATGCCTCCAGTGATTTCCGTATTATGCTATCCGCATCCTTCGGTGTCTCATCCAGGAAATTCCACAGGTGCTCTCGTACCAGAGATTCTACAATGCCCTTTACTTCGCTGTTTCCCAGTTTCGTCTTCGTCTGACCCTCGAATTGCGGGTCTCTCAGCTTCACACTTATCACCGCCGCGAGCCCCTCACGTACATCCTCGCCATCCAAACTGACTTTCTTGAGCAGGTTGTTCGCTCTGCCATATTCGTTGAGCACCCGGGTCAACGCCGCTTTGAACCCGCTTACATGCTTACCCCCCTCTATTGTCTTCACGTTGTTCACGAACGAGAAGATATTTTCCGCGTAGCTATCGTTATACTGCAGCCCAATTGCCACCTTTACCTCTTCCTTCTCGTCTTCAAACGTTATAGGCTTGTGCAATACGTGCTTGTTCCTGTTTATATACTCCAGAAACGCCGTAATACCACCTTCATACTTAAACGTCCTCGATTCGCCGCTTCTTTCGTCTTTCAACGAGAGCAAAAGCCCGGGATTCAAAAACGCCAGCTCTCGCATGCGAGTAGCTAAAATATGGGCATCGAATTCATGAACGCTGAAAATAGTGGTGTCAGGTTTAAATGTCACCTTTGTCCCATGTGAATAGCCATCGCCGCCATCTTCATCCAAAGAACTCAATTCCTTTAATTCGCATGTCGGCTTACCTCGCTCGTATCTCTGGTAATATCTACGCTCATCTCTTATCACTTCTACCTCCAGCCACGTAGAAAGAGCATTCACAACCGAAATACCCACTCCATGCAGCCCACCAGCCACTTTGTAAACCTTATCATCGAATTTACCGCCAGCGTGTAGCTTCGTCATTACCACTTCCACTCCTGAAAGGTTGTATTCTTCATGTCTGTCAACAGGAATACCTCGCCCATTATCCCGTACCGTTATGGAGTTATCTGCGTGGATTATCAGGTCTATGGTATCACAAAAGCCAATCAAGGCTTCGTCTACACTGTTATCTATCACTTCGTTCACTAAATGGTGGAGTCCCCGGGAGGCGGTGTCTCCGATGTACATTGCTGGTCGCTTTTGTACCGCTGTTAAGTCCTTTAGCACCTGTATGTCTTTGGCGCTGTATGCCGCTTCTTCCATAATCTGTGTATTTATTACTAAACTCTGTTGTACATTTAAATAGATTGATAAAGCATCATTAAAGTAGCCAACCGCTAACGAACTGAGAAAGGCGGTTAGCAAAGGTTGAAAATGAACTTCCGACTGATTTTCGTGATGGACCTGCTTGATGGTATGGTAGTACATGCAAAAAAAGGCGAACGCGAGAAATACGAACCAGTACATCTATTCAGCTCGATCATTGGTTCATCTGACCCCGTTCAGATTATGAAAGAGCTGAAACCCGCTGATGTTTATATCGCCGACCTGAACAGGCTTATGGGCTCTGGCTCAAATAAAGAAACGCTGAAGCAGATAAGGCTGAATAATAGAAATACGAGCATAAGCGTGGATTATGGTATAGAGAATCAGGAAGATCTGAACGATGCGGTGGAATCAGCTATATGCGATAGCTTTATTTTAGGAACAGAGACAGCATCTATTGACTTGCTTGCCGCAGCGTCTAAAAGCGCAGGCGATATTATAGTAGTGAGTATTGACCTCTACAACAAACAGGTGCTGACGAAAGATGAACGTATGAAGCTAAACCCACTACGGCTAATAGAAGAGTTGAATGCGTATCCCGTACAGGCTGTGATTGTGCTGGAACTGGACAAAGTGGGCACGAAGAGTGGAATAGACCTTGAGTTCCTGGCATGTGCAGTTGCGGATTCGGAACATGATATTATATGTGGTGGTGGCGTTAGGAGTTGTGAAGACGTGGATAAGCTGGCAGAGATAGGCGTAAAAGGGGCACTGGTCGCTACTGCCATACATGATAGGTCTATTCCCGTGTCGTCGCTGCGGTTGTAAGTTACGAAGACATATTATGAAAATCATACTTTTTGTATCATCACATTGTCCGCATTGTCCCGCAGCCGAACAGATAGTGAAAAAAGTGGTGCCTGATTATTATGACCATGGATTGTCATTAAAAAAGATACGAATAAAAACAAAAGAAGGAAAGAAACGTTCTTTAGAGTATAATATTATGGCAACACCAACCACATTGATACTTGATGATAATGGAAATGAACTCAAGAGAATGGTTGGAGTCATGAGCGAGGATATTTTAAGAGCAGCCATTGAAAAACTGCTTGGTTTGAGGCAATCATTTTTAAGCCGAATCTTTGGCAGGGGAAATAAATCGAATTGAATTGTTTTTCGCCCGCCCTCCGCTCCTTCTCCTATTGATCTGTCACCTATTTCACTGCCTTAAGCACAACAAATGAGCCTTCACCAAAACCGTCCTTTATTTGTTCAATCTCTCTGATCTCTGCCAGATTATGGAAAATCGTTTGTGAGAACTGAAACTCATTGAAACCAGCTCCCTGTAACATAGATATAAGATCATCAACCGAGTAGAAGTTAGCTGATTTATAGAACACGCTATCTTCTTTATGCTGCTGATATAGCTTCCCTACTGGACTATCCTTATCTATAAATCCAATTACTAAACGCCCATCGGGCTTTAATATTCGATATGCCTCGCTAAATGCAGCTTTTATGTCGTCCAAAAAGCAGATGGTAGTGACCATCAAAGCGCAGTCAAAAGATGAATTACATAAAGGAAGCGCCTCTGCTACCCCTTTGACTACCTCTATCCCTCTATTACGAGCAATCTCGCCCATCCTGCTCGATGGCTCAATCCCTACTTTAATACCCAATGGCACAGCAAATCGAGCAGTTCCTGCACCTATTTCAAGCCCTATTCCCTTATCCGACAATAGCTTTCTTATCGCCCGGAGTTCCGCATCGTATACAAGTTTATGCTTCTCGAACCAATCCTCATATTTGTCCGCATAGAACTCAAAAGGCTCAATTTTTGGCATCAATAACAAATAGTGCATATAAAGTTTAAATATTGATGAGTTATTGTAGTAACGGTGAGTATAATTGTTAGAGGGATTGGATTCAGAATTATACGAAAACGGTAGTTTTGAAATAAGAGAGAAGCCGTTTTATTTACCACAGGGGAACGAGGTTGCACTATTTGAAGCGGCATATAGTAATAAACTCCCTATTATGCTAAAGGGACCCACGGGAAGTGGCAAAACACGGTTGGTTGAGCACATGGCCTGGAAATTAGCTCGGCCGCTCTATACCGTTGCCTGCCATGATGATTTAAGTGGAAATGACTTAATCGGGCGGTATATCATAAAAGGTGACAATGTAGAGTGGATTGATGGCCCTCTGCTTATGGCAATAAAGAATGGCGGAATCGTTTATCTGGACGAAGTAGTAGAAGCGCGAAAAGACACTACTGTCGTTATTCATCCATTAACGGATTATAGGCGATATTTGCTGGTAGAGAAATTAGGGAAGATATTCTATGCACCAGATGACTTTATGCTGGTGATTAGTTATAATCCCGGTTACCAGAGTGTGTTAAAGGAATTGAAACAGAGCACAAGGCAGCGGTTTGTAAGTATCGCACTTGGATGGCCCTGCGAAGACTTAGAGACACAAATTGTGCAGCAAGAGACGGGAGTTGACGAAGAAACAGCAAGAAAGTTGGTAAAAGCAGCGAACAAAATAAGGAATCTTATTCATCAAGGGCTTGAAGAAGGTGTTTCGACAAGAGAGCTGGTTTATGCGGGTACATTGCTAAAGAGTGGTGTGTCAATGCGGGATGCGCTGTATTCCACGATGACGGAGCCATTAACGCACGATAGTGATCTCAAAAGGAGTATAGAGGAGATACTTAAGAATTATTTTGATGTGTGAGTTGACAATCTCAACCCTTCAAAGCGCTTGATAACGTGACTGCGGGCATAGAAGCAGGTGAGTTTATTTATATTATGGGACCTTCAGGCTCGGGAAAGACTACTTTGCTTAACATCATCAGGTGCTTGGACACGCCGACAAGGGGAAAAGTTATTATCAGTGGCGAAAATGTCAACGGACTGGGTGATGAGCAATTGACAAAGATACGGCGGGATAAAATTGGATTCGTGTTTCAGCAGTTTAACCTTATAGGAGTTGTTCTGATATAAGTTCCACATATACAACTTTTTTGATTATTCA
>JAOZPO010000075.1 GCA_029932715.1 Halobacteria archaeon
TGGGAATCAATCTCGCACGTTGGTACCAGAAATTGTGTCTTTGGTGCCGTGCCATCTATTGGTAGATACTCAGTGTTCATCAGCATGTAAGTGAACTCCATGTTTATCGTGGGGTGTGTGTCATTCTTTCTCGGTCCATTGTATCTGCCACAGGGCTCGTACCATGACCGCGCGAATATCTTCTCACGTGCATTCTCACTGCTGCCGTCTACACCTATTATTATACCATAATATGGCTCCCCATCTTCTCGGCTCTCTTCGATAATCGCTGGATTGTACGTAATCGAATCCTTTGGTATCACTGTCGGGTCAAATGGCTCTTTCCAATGCTCATATTGCTCTGGTGCATTCCCCTGTGGTTGTACGTCACCGTATATCCTTACAGAGGACGACGGTTCTTCGTCAGGAGAAAACACCCCATTCGTGCCTGCCATACTGGTAGGCGCGACCATAGCGAATATAGAAGCGACCATTATCGCCGCCATTGCTATCCCTACTATCACTTTCCTTTCTCTTACTTTTGCTTTCATGTTTCTTTTTATTTTACCTCCTGTGATACAGGTGGTAATTTTGAGTATATAAAACAATATGTTGAAAACAGGTGTATTTCACCTGTGTTGAAGCAGTACTTAAATAGGGTGCATTTCCTATCGAGCATTTAGATTCAAAAACATTGAGGGGAAGGTAGGGGAAGGTAGGGGAAAGGGGCGATAGCATAAGATACTATCTGAGGATATAACATAGTCATTCCGGAAAATAGCGGACTAAGGATGGGGCGATTGCTCGCCCCTCCTCGTCTCAGAACGGTACGTGAAAGTTTCCCTTCATAGAGCACCGGGTATTTTCCCTCTGTGTCCTCTGTGGTCTCGGTGGCTTTTTTTCTCTCTCGTTGAATCAAAGAGAGGAGATTTTGGTTGGCATGTTCTCTATGAAGATGTATGTATGCTAAGCTCAGATGCCAAAAACCATTCTGAGCGTATTCCTAACCGCAGGAGCAAGGCCAATAGTGAGGAACACCAACAAAACGATATTCTTGAGTTCCTTATCTTCTCCCTGAAACTGCGTATCCAAAAGATACAGCACAGGTATAACTATCCCGAGCTTGAGAAGATACATTCCCACTGCGGAACCTGTGTACTCCACTATAAAATTCTCTATCACATGTTTCCCACTGTAACCCAGCAGGTCAATACCTATGTAAGTGGAAGTGGCATCGAGTAGCTGCACCGCTAAAACCGATACGTTTAGCTTATCAGTCAGGAAATTAACGCCTGATTCCACGGCTATTGCGTATATCACGACTGTTATTACGCACGCGATACCCGTGACGGCAGTGATAACCCAGGGTGCAATTAGCTCTTCCGTCCACAGTAAGATTGCCATGTTTGTAAAGAACCATATCACACCTGCACCACCAAAAAGGAGTTTATAATTTGTTCTGCTTGCCCATAGAGATATAAAGAGTATAAACACAGCGCAGAAGAATATAAGGAAATAGATTAATGGTGTAATCAGCATGTACTTTAGCGGAGGTTGTAATAATTCCGCATCTTCTATCACTCGCATGCTTGCTCCTGCGAGTATGTACGGCACGACAGCAGCGATAAACTTATCGTCTATCTCCACACCAAGCTTTTTTAGCGATTTCAGTACTGCGAAAATGCTTAAGCCCAGTAGTAAAGCCCATGTTAGTGTGTTTACCGGGTTGTAGCCTGTGTCGTAGATTATGGGATGGAGATAATATGTATCGAGAAATTGCCTTATCGCTTCTGGCATAGTAATTTTTTATTCGCCAATAAATCAGTGTGAATCCGTGTAAATCTGTGTCTGTATCTTAAAAAGATACTGATTAACGCAGATTAACACAGATGGCAGGGTTATCATTATTTCCCGGTGAACGAATGTGGTAGACCATATCTGTGTAGGCTGAGTGGTTACATCTCATCCATCTCTCATTTCGCTTCCCTGTATTTCGGATGATACTTCTTTATTATGTGCTCGTCTATACGTTTGAGCTCTCCTTCTGGCAGTGTTGCCAGTAACTCCCAGCCGAGATCCAGTGTCTCTTCTATACTCCTGTCGTCGTTTCTACTCTGTGTAACAAACTGTTTCTCAAACTCATCTGCGAACTCTAAGTATTTCCTGTCTCTGTCCGTAAGCGCTTCCTCACCGACAACCGCAACTAAGTCGCGCATGTCTCTACCCTCTGCATAACCCGAATAAAGCTGGCTTGATACTCCCGCATGGTCCTCTCGTGTCCTTCCTGGCCCTATCCCTTCGTCCATCAGCCGTGACAGCGAGGGCAGTACATCTACTGGAGGGTATATCCCCCTTCGGTGCATATCTCGCGAGAGAACAAACTGCCCCTCGGTAATATAACCCGTCAGGTCCGGTATGGGATGCGTTATGTCGTCATCAGGCATACTCAAGATCGGGATTTGCGTAATCGTGCCTTTACGCCCGTGTATTCTCCCTGCACGCTCATAAATCGTTGACAGGTCGGTGTACATGTAGCCCGGATAGCCCCTCCTGCCCGGTACTTCCTCGCGCGCTGCTGAAATCTCCCGTAACGCCTCGCAGTAGTTCGTCATATCCGTAAGAATAACGAGTATGTGCATATCATGTTCGTAAGCAAGGAATTCAGCAGTTGTCAACGCCATTCGCGGTGTTATTACTCGCTCGATTGCGGGATCATCAGCGAGATTAAGGAATGCAACTATCCGCTCGATAGCTCCCGTGCGTTCAAAATCGTGCATGAAGAACGCGGACTCCTCATGTGTGATACCCATTGCACCAAACACAACGGAGAACGGCTCGCCTGTGGTCAATACCTTCGCCTGCCTTGCTATTTGTGCGGCGAGGGCGTTGTGGGGCATCCCGGCGCCGGAGAATATCGGCAATTTCTGCCCTCTCACCAACGTGTTCATGCCATCAATAGTGGAAATCCCTGTCTGTATGAACTCACGGGGATAATCTCTCGCAGTGGGATTTATTGCAGCACCGATAACCGGTAGCCTGTCTTCTGGAATCACCTCTGGGCCCCCGTCTACTGGTCTGCCCAGGCCATCGAAGAACCGCCCGACCATATCTTGCGAGACGCTTATTCTCATTATATCGCCGGTAAATCTTACCTTCGTCTTCGACGTGTCTATTCCTGATGTACCCTCAAATATCTGCACTACTGCAAGCCCTCTACTCGTTTCTAACACCTGCCCCGTCTTTTGCTCTCCTCCTGGTGTAACTACCCGCACCACTTCGCCATACGCAACCCCTTCTACTCCTTCAACCACAATTAAAGGACCCGCAGCTTCCTTTATCGTTGTGTATTCACGTGCAGAAACATCTACCGCCATTTCTCTTCTCCTCTTTCTTATATATAGTACCTATTTCACGCAACATCCGCCTCTATCGCCCTTAACTCTTCAAATTCCGCTTTCATAGCACTCATTATCTCATCGTACTTCGCCCTGAATCCTTTGTTTGGTATATATTTCATCCTCGCCATGGCATCTTTAATTCGCATCCGCTCCAGCTTGTCCACTCCTATGGCACCATCTATCGCGTCTTTTACACTATCATACCACTGCAGAATGGCTTTTGCCATCAGATATTGCTTTTCCAACGAGCAGAACGAGTCTATATCATGGTATGCGTTTTGCTGCAGAAAATCCTCGCGTATCATACGTGCCACTTCCAGCGTTCCCCTTTCTCGTGGTGGCAGCGCATCAGCACCAACTAACTGCACTATCTCCTGCAGTTCCGACTCCTTCTGCAATAGCCCCATCATCTCCTCCCGCTGCTCCATGAAGTCGGAGGCAACGGACTTCGCAAACCAATCACCGAGATACTCACTATACAGAGAATAGCTGCGTAACCAGCTTATAGCCGGGAAATGCCTCCTATCTGCTAAGGTGGAATCGAGTGCCCAGAAATCTCCCACTACACGCAAGGTGTTCTGTGTCACGGGCTCTGAGAAATCACCCCCTGGTGGCGATACCGCTCCTACTATTGAGACCGAGCCTATTCTATCTTCAGATTCCGAGCATATCACCTTTACTCTACCCGCTCGTTCGTAGAAATCCGATAATCGCGTCGCTAAATACGCGGGATAACCCTCCTCACCCGGCATCTCTTCTAACCGCCCCGATATTTCTCGCAGTGCTTCTGCCCAGCGTGATGTGGAATCCGCTTGTATCGCCACGTCATAGCCCATGTCACGATAATACTCGGCAATTGTGATACCGGTATAAATAGACGCTTCCCGTGCCGCTACGGGCATATTAGACGTGTTCGCAATGAGCGTGGAGCGTTCCATCAACGTTTCGCCACTGTACGGGTCAATAAGTTTTGGGAAATCCTCTAAAACTTCCGTCATCTCGTTACCCCTCTCTCCACAACCCACGTAAACAATAACCCTGGCATCTGCCCATCTCGCTAACTGGTGCTGCATGACCGTCTTTCCCGTTCCAAATCCACCTGGTATCGCTCCCGTACCGCCTTTCGCTATTGGAAAGAAGGTATCGTTAATACGCTGACCCGTTAACAATGGCACCTCGGGATCTAATTTATCCTTGTATGGTCTCCCGTGTCTCACAGGCCATTTCTGCATCATCTGCAACTCCACGTCTCCCTTATCCGTCTGTACCCGCCCTATGCAATCCTGAACCGTAAATTCGCCCTCTTTCAATTCCAGCAGTTTACCGCGTATCGCCGGGGGGACAAGAATCTTATGCTCTATCACCTTCGATTCCTGCACAACACCCAGAATATCCCCGCCTTCTACTTCGCATCCTTCCTCTGCTGTCGCTGTGAATTGCCACTTGTTCGTGCGGTCGAGCGCCTCCACGTATACGCCCCTTTCTATATAGTCCCCTACCTTCGCCTTTATTGCTTTTAGGGGGCGTTGCACACCATCGTAAAAATTCTTTAAAATGCCCGGACCAAGCTCAACGGATAAAGGAGATTTTGTCCTTACCACAGGTTCGTTAGGCTTTAAACCCGTTGTATCCTCATATACCTGAATATAAGCAAAATCACCGTTCAGTCTTATCGTTTCACCCAGTAAACCCTCCTCTCCTACTTTTATCACCTCGTACATCTCACATCCGCGCATGTTATTCGCAACCACTAACGGACCCGCTATCTTCTCTATTGTCCCCTCTTCTTCCATTTCTTCTGCTCCTCTCCTTATCCTATCTGTTATTTATTAAACTAAAAACTTGTTTCTATTTGCTAATACGATACCCTCAAGATCCTGCTCTTTAACTCGTTTATACGTTCAACCGCCTTTCCCCCGGTATCTAACGGTGATTCCGCATCCATATCTGCTCTTATCAGCACCTTGTCATAAGGAATAACCCCTAATAGCGGAATGCCCAGCTCCTCTAACATACGTTCCACCCGCTTTGTCATCCCTGAATCCGTTGCTTTGTTGATTACTCCTGCTATATTCTTTATACCTATATCCGCAGCAAGCTTCTTTATTCTGCCCACCGTCTCTATCGCCCTCATCCCCGGCTCTACCACCGTAAGCATCAGGTCTACTCCTCTCGCCGTGCCCCGTCCTAAATGCTCTATCCCCGCTTCCATGTCCAGTATTACCACATTGTCTTTGAATAACACGTGTCGCAATAATGAACGCAGGAATGCACTCTCAGGACATATACAGCCAGTTCCGCCTTTGTCTATCGTGCCCATTACCAGCAAGACTACTCCTTCGGGTCCCTTCGCACCATACCGCTCGATGATGTCATCCACCCTGGGATTCAGCTTATAGATGCCCGAACCAGAGTAAGCACCGGTTCGCTCGAAAATCAAGTCCTTCAGCTCTGATATTGGTGACGGGTTCTCGTTTATGCCTAATACAAATTTCAGGTTCATTGCCGGGTCAGCATCTACCGCGATTACTCTTTCCCCCTCTTTCGCTATGAGCCGTGCAAGAGTGCCCGCGATGGTCGTTTTCCCCACTCCACCCTTGCCCGCGACTGCTATTTTCAGCTTTACCGTCTTGTCACCTCTCATCTCAGATAAATAACGGCTTGCAACGATATAAAATTTGACGCATGTAGCGTGGACAAAAATTTAAAGCCAATAAGATGCTTAAAAAGAAAAAGAGTTATGGATAAACTTGAGCGTTTGAAGGGGGAAATAGCGGAGAAGGAGAATCTACTTGTCGCTTTCTCCGGCGGCGTTGATAGCGGCTTCCTGCTTACTGTTGCTTATGAAGTACTGGGTGAAGAAGTCCTTGCTGCAACGATAGACAGTGAATTATTTTCAAGAAGGGAATTAGAGCACGTGAAGTCTTTTTTAACTCGTATCAAACATCATAAGATAATCCCGGTATCAATGCTGATAGACGAAGATTTTGCTGTGAACCCGCATAACAGATGCTATCATTGCAAAAAGGCTTTTTCTGTGCTATTAAAGGCAGTTGCTGCTGAGGAGGGCATAACAACAATCGCAGAAGGAGTTACCAGCTCTGATTATTATGAACACCGTCCCGGAATTGCAGCATCGGAAGAAGAAGGTTTATGGCACCCCCTTGCCGAAGTTGGCATAACGAAGCCCGAGGTAAGGCAAATGGCAAAGCGGATAGGGCTACCTTTCTGGGATAAGCCACCAAATCCATGTTTGGCTACGAGAATAGCTTTTGGCGACCGGATAACGCGCGAAAAGCTTGGCATGATAGAAGAAGCAGAGAACTTCTTAACAGACATGGGCTTCCGGCAGGTTCGGGTTAGGTTGCACCGAGACGGAATAGCGAGGATAGAACTGGAAGAGCTTGCAATGCTTTTCGATAGGAAACTGCTCGATGATACATGCGTACAACTGAAGAAGCTCGGTTTCCAATACGTCACGCTCGACCTCGCGGGATACCGAACCGGAAGCATGGAGGATACGGGAAGGAGGAATCGCAAGAAAAATTAA
>JAOZPO010000076.1 GCA_029932715.1 Halobacteria archaeon
TACTGTCGTGGTCTTCCCTGATCCTCTCCCCCCGTAGACAAATATATTAGGGGGCTTTTCGCTCTTTAGTGTGGGGGATAGCGCAGCAGCTAAAATCTTGATTTGCTTCGTGCGATGGGGCAAACGGGCAGGGATATAAGAAGAACGAAGCACCTCTTTGTCCCTGAATATCGCGCTTTTGGATGTAAAATCTTGGAATATATTCTGCATCTTATTCGTCCCTTAGGTACCTATAAACTTAACCTTATAAATACATATGTTTTTCGGTTACGTTTCTTATGGAGTTTATGCAGATTATCTATGTTATGTGTGACGAGTGTTCGGTTAATGGATTAATAGATAGATACAGCACGTAATTTTCCAACAATAGAAACCAAAAGCAACAAACTCCTTTGAGTTCTTTATAGTCAACTTGACACGGATTTATTATGACAGTAGACGTTAATTATGTATTGGAGCGATTATCCATCAGACAGGTTGAATCCGGTGGATCTTATGGAACTGATGTCACAAAACTATCCAATGAATTGAGTTTTACACCACAGGGACTTAGAAAACAAATCTAGAAGTGGAAGAGAAGCAAAGGAGGATTTCGGAAGTATTTGGGACAACGATCTCCTTCAGTGACACTTGATGAATTCATGGAAATAGAAACACGCACGCACGCATTCAAATCCAATAGAAGTAAAAAGCCATATTCTTGTGGATATCAGAGCAGATCGCCTTAACAAAGGACTGTAAAAAATTAGCCTTTACCTGTTTGAACTTTAAGTTCGGTGCCGAATCGCATTCCGCGATGCAATATGTACGAAAGGCGTTAATTTATCAGGCTCCATTGCTGTTGTTGCGGCACCCCACCGCTCCTTATAGTTCTCCATTGTCAATTCGTATATAGCTCGTGCCAATAGATTACACTGAGTTGAGGGTTTGCCCCGTTTCGGGATATACCTCCCCACACCTTTCCTCATCGCTTCTTCTACAACTTCTGGCGTGCCTGTACCAGAGAAGAAGATAAAGGGTATATCATCATAGTTTTTACTACTACGCATCGCATCTAAAAACTCCAGTCCTGACATACCAGGCATATTACAATCGGAAACAACGACATCAAAATCTTCTGTTGCCAGTTTCTCCAGCGCGTCCTCTGCTGAAATCACACTGACAATATCAAAATCGTCTCCCGCTTCCCGCATCAGGAATATCCTTGTTATCTCCAGATGTGCTGGCTCGTCATCCACATGCAAAACCCGTATTGGCTTCATGTCCGGTGGCAGAGAAATATTTATCACCTCTTTTATAAAGTATATGGTAAACCAGCGTATAAGCGTTTTGCTATTGGCTACAGTATTATTCAAAAACTGTGTGTAAAAAAAGTTGATTATAATTAATTTTTTTTGCACCTATCTCCTAACTAACTTGATGATGCACCTCAGTCATGTTATCTGAATATATCTGTCCAATATTCGTTCTGCGGAATAAAGGGCTTTATGAGAAAACTAAATGCTCCGGTCGGGATTTGAACCCGAGTCCTCGGCTCGAAAGGCCGAAATGATTGGCCGAGCTACACTACCGGAGCAGCAAGCAAAAAAAAAACCTTTCTAACTTACGTAGTTATGGAGTAGCGTCCCACACCGTGCTAAGAAAGCGTAAACAACCACTTTTTACCGCTTTCTACACAAATATCAATCCGGTTTAGCCGAAAAGTGAAGCTAAACCTTCCATACTGCTCTCTTCTGCCTTCTCCTCCTCCGCCTCTTTCTTCTCTTCCGCTTTCTTCTCCTCTTTTTCGCCTGCCTTCTCTGATGCTGCGGGTGCTGCCGCTGGTGGCGGTGCTACCGTTGGTGCCGGAGCATAAGCGGGCTGGGCTTGTGCCATTGCCTCATCTATATTGACATCGCTAAGCGCGGATACCAGTCCTTTTATCTTACCCATGTCTGCTTCAATCCCCGCCGCGTTCATTATCGCACTTAAGCCGTCCTCTGTGATTTCCTTGCCCGAGTTATGCAGGAGCAATGCTGCGTATACATATTCCATCTCTTCTCACCTCTTTCTCTTTTACTGCTTTCTTATACTTATTCTTAATATATATATAAAAACATCTATTTCAAAAAGAATGCTTTACTTACCAAAGAAGCGATATATTTTAGCCACGGCAATAAAATAAAAATGGGTATGCTATGAAAGTTACGATGGTAATCCCTTCCTATTGGGCAAGAGAAACGGGAACGGGCTGGAAACAAGGGGATGCCATCTACGACCATCCCACACCTCTGGATAAAGCAGGCACTCTATTACGGGCGATTCAGAGTATAAAAAAGCTGAAGGGCAAAGATTTTCAATTAGTGATAATTGCAGTCGCTACGGCAGAGGATATTGAAGCCCGGGTTGAAGATAAAGTCGCCAGTACCATCGAATCATCAAATCCGGGTGTAGAAGTATTGCTCTTTGGTGCTTCTCATCTCAGGCAGATACACGGTCTATTGATGCGGGAGGGCAAGAAGGGCTACTCTGCTCTGCTTCAACTCAGGGGTTACTCCAACGTGCGAAATCTTTGCATGTTCGTGTCCCATATCCTGAATTCCGAAGTGGCAGTGCTTATTGACGATGATGAGGTGTTTGAAGATCCGGAATTTATGTCGAAAGCGCGAGAATTCATTGGCAGGGATATAGAGGGGAAAGCGATTAACGCAGTTGCAGGCTACTACCTTCAGCCAGATGGCGGCTACCACGTTAAGAAGCCTTATCGTCCCTGGATGCAGCATTGGGACCAGTATAGCAGTATGAACAAAGCATTTGATGAAGTTATTGGATCAGAACCACGTCTGAAAGATACGCCTTTCGTATTCGGTGGCAACATGGTCGTACACCGGGATATTTTTACTGTCGTGCCTTTTGATCCTGACGTACCAAGAGGCGAAGACATAGACTTCTTGATAAATGCAAAGATGTTTGGATATTCCTTTTTCCTGGATAATCAGCTCTCAATCAAGCATTTACCACCGCAAAAAGCGCATCCCGTTTGGAGAAGCTTACGGGAGGATATATATCGCTTTATCTACGAACGTGCGAAGATAGAGTCCCAGAAAGAGGTAAAAGGCATGACAAGAGTTTATCCTGATATGTTTGACCCGTATCCTGGCTGTTTTCTGAAGCATGATCTCGAATCCAAGATAGAAAGTGCAAGCAAATTGTTGTCAGAGGAGTATCTCGCACAGGGTGACAAAAAAGGCAGTGAAGAAGCGTTGAAGAACATCACCATTGCCAGAACAGAAGCAGTGCCGAAATTAGATCCGTTTCAAAAATTGCGCGTGTTGCAAAGACGGTGGCATGAGTTGATGTCGTTTACTGCCCGGGAAGAAATTCGTTCGCAACTGAATGAGATTATCTGTAAAGAGGTGTAATGAAGATGAACATGTTATTCCTGCCTAAGCTGTTGCCCCGAGCAGACGTTATAGGAGGTCCTATCCTCATCTACCACAGAATAAAAAACCTATCTGCGAAGGGACATAAGATAACGCTCATTGCTCCTGCTTATACTGATGCGGACAGGAAAGATAAAAGCCTGGAGCATTTCTGTGAGAAAATAATCAAGGTTGATTCTATTAATGAACGGTCACGGGCAGAAATAGAGGCGTGGTATAAACGGTTAAAAAGACCACGGAAATTCTTAACAGGAGATGGGGGCTACGACGAAGCACTTGAAGCGGCATTTACGTCAACACTAAAGGAGAACCATTTTGATGCCATTATCGCTGAATATTCTATGATGGGGCAGTACATAGAAGCAAATCGCAGCCTTATCCCTTCCGATACAAGGGCTATAATTTCAGTACACGAATGTTACACGAAGGCGTTTGAAGTACGAGCCGATAAAGGCGAGGCTATTGATGAGACCACAATAAAGGAACTCTTTAATTACGAATTCATGATGTACGATACTGCGGATAAAGTGCTGACTCTGACCAGGGAAGATGGAGATATTATAATGAACTATGCGCCGTGGTTAAAGCGCAAAATCAGGGTTGTACCTCATGGTGTGGACACGGACTTTTACACACCACCGAAGGAGAAGTCATGGAGCAGCAAGAATGTATTGTACGTGGGTAATTTCCAGCATTATCCAAACGTAGATGCAGTGAAGATTTTTATTCGCAACTGCTGGTCGAAAATCAAGGAAGCGGTTCCAGATGCAAAAGTATATGCAATTGGGTTCAATCCGCCGCAGGAACTACTCGATCTGCGCTCTGATAATGTAATAGTTCAGGAAGGAGGGGCAGACGAAAACGTGCGGCGATTTTATTGGGATAGTGATGTGCTGGTGGCACCGATTGAGTTGGGCACGGGTTTTAGAGGCAAGCTCTTAGAAGCTATGGCTTGCGGGCTGCCCGTAGTTGCTACCCGGCTTGCTACTTTTGGTATAGACCCAGTGAATGGCAGAGACATGTTTGTTGCTGATGACTACGACACTTTCTCCAGGTATGTAATTATGCTTCTCAGTGATGTCGAGCTAAGGAAGAGGGTTAGCAAGAATGCCCTGGCGTTGGGACAGAAATTTGACCACAAGTATGCCGCCGAGAAACTGGAGCGGGTGCTTATGGAGTGAAAATGAAGTATATAATAGTGACCGGGGGCGTAATGAGCGGACTTGGTAAAGGCATCACAATGGCTTCCATCGGCAGGATATTGAAGAACCGTGGCTACAAAATCGTACCGATAAAGATTGACCCGTACATAAACATAGATGCCGGCACGATGAATCCATTTCAGCATGGGGAGGTATATGTCCTGGGTGATGGCGCAGAAGTTGACCTTGATCTGGGTAATTACGAGCGGTTTATGGATGTGGAGCTGGGGAGAGAACATAACATAACCACTGGCTTAGTTTATTCCGCTGTGATAGAGCGAGAACGGCGCGGTGAATATCTGGGGCAGACGGTGCAGATAATCCCGCATGTGACGGATGAGATAAAGGCACGTATAAGACAGGTTGCAGCGAAAAGTGGTGCAGATATATGCCTCGTAGAGGTAGGTGGTACTGTTGGAGACATAGAGAGTATGCCGTTTCTGGAAGCGGTCAGGCAGATGCGTGGTGAGGAGAGCGATTTCCTCCTCGTTCACGTTACTTTGGTCCCTTTTACCACATTGAGAGAGCCGAAAACGAAGCCTACACAGCACTCTGTAAAGGCACTCCTGGAATTAGGGCTGCATCCTGATATAATCGTATGCAGATGTAAAAAGGCACTAAAAGAGGATACGAAAAAGAAGATAGCGATGTTCTGTAATGTGAAGGGAGAAGCGGTGATTAGTGCACAGGATACAGATGACATATACGAGGTGCCGCTATTGCTTGAACAAGAAGGTATTGCCGCGTACATAATGAAAGAGCTGCAGTTAAAGCAGTTAGAAGAAGATAATGAATGGACGAAGATGATAGAGCGGCGAAAATCGCTTGCCATCCGGGATAAGAAGATACAGATAGCAATAGTAGGGAAGTATGCAGAGCTGGAGGATTCGTATCTGAGCATAAAGGAGGCGATAAAGCATGCTGCTACGGCGATAGGGTGTAACGTAAAGCTGAAATGGATAGAAGCAGAGGATTTGGAAGTAGATAAGGCGCTAAACCCGCTTTTTGATGATGTGCATGGGATATTAGTCCCCGGTGGGTTTGGTGTTCGTGGTGCAGAAGGCAAGATAAAAGCGATAGAATATGCAAGGACGAATAAAGTGCCATTTCTTGGGCTGTGCTTTGGCTTCCAGTTAGCGGTGATAGAAGTAGCGAGGCATGTCGCGAAATTAAAGGATGCAAATAGCTCTGAACTTGGCGAAACGCCTCATCCTGTAATCGCACTACTGGAAGAGCAAAGAGGCGTGAAGAACAAAGGCGGTACGATGAGGCTGGGCAATCACGTGGTGTTTATACGAGGAGACACAGTAGCGAAGAAAGTATATGGAAAGAAGAGGATAGTGGAGAGGCACAGACACAGGTATGAGGTAAATCCAGAGTACATAGAAAGAATAGAGCAGGAAGGGATTTTATTCTCAGGTACCGACAGGAGTGGGGTGAGGATGGAGATACTGGAAATTCCTGATCATCCTTTCTTCTTTGCCACTCAGTTCCATCCGGAATTCAAGTCGAGACCAAACAAGCCGTCAGCACCGTTTAAGGCGTTTTTGGAGGCGTGTGTGCGAGAACACGAATATTAAATGTGGAAATCTTCAATAGTGTGTATTTTAAGAGTTTTTAGAGCACTATACACGTTTTACCTTATTTTCAAAATCTACAAAACTTGAGGATGCATATTCCTGAATATGTCATTGGGCGTTTTCTATTGTTTAAACATCTCTGAAAATCTTCTTTCTCAACTGCTTCCGCTTCTGCAACTTCGATATTCGAATCCTTCCATAATGTAACCTATCTCCTTTCCTTTTCCTTCATTATTCCTGCAAGCTTCCTCTTTTTGGATGGCTTACCCGGTTTTTTGATCCATGCTTTGGATCTGTTTATCTAACATGAAAAATACGAGGCTCTTATTGCCTTCTGTGGTTGGACTCCTTCTATCGCTAACACCCTCGCATCCACTTTGTCCGTCTTCACATGCTTCTTCGCAAACGGCTTGACATAGACCGGATGTGCCAAATGCACCTCTCTTCCCCTTCCATCCAGGTACTCATATACAAAAATACCCGATGCTGATGCCTCGATTGCCATTCCCACTCCTTCTGGCACAACGCCCCCAAATTCGTCCAAACCTTCGCATGTCGTTGGAAATCTGCCTTTCTTCACTTCTGT
>JAOZPO010000077.1 GCA_029932715.1 Halobacteria archaeon
TCTATGACAACCATCGAAAGGTTCATTTCTGCCACGGCTTCTAACCATTCCGGGTTTTCCTGCCTTTCAGGAGCGATATATAAAATCGTCACTTCGTTTTGTCTTGCTCGTTCCAGAATTGCACGATTCTCTTCTCTTGTTTACTCGCTATTAATACACTCGGCAGAGACCCCTAAAAATTTAAGCTGATGGATTTGGTCACGCATCAGGGCAATAAGAGGTGAAAAAACCATCGTTATCCCATCGAATAAAATTGCGGGGAACTGATAACAGAGCGACTTTCCGAAACCGGTTCGGTGTATTAGCAGAATTCTTTGCCCTTCGAGTAAACCCTCAATTGTTTCCCATTGTTCATCGTAAAACTGGCTTAACCTGAAGCGTGCCCGTAATATGTCCTCCGCTTGAGTTCGTGTTAACGTCATTGTTTCCCTCATTATTCAGGGCGGTATTTCGCTTAACAATATTCGTTAGTTTATTCTTTCTTGCTTATAAAATTATCCATAACTGAAGCCATCAAACAATCCACCAGCACCAGCGCAACCATCGCCTCTGCAACTGGGACTATTCGTGGGCATATACAGGGGTCATGCCTGCCTTTTATCTTTAGTTCTACCTCTTCCAGCTTCTCCATATCCACACTTCTCTGTGGCTTTGAAATAGATGCTGTGGGCTTCACCGCGATTCGGCATACTACGGGCGCTCCCGTTGAGATACCGCCTAAAATCCCTCCTGCGTTGTTCGTTCTCGTGCTTATCTGTCTGTCCTCCTGCAAATAGAACTCATCGTTCATCTCGCTGCCTTTCATCCTCGCAGCTTTGAATCCTGCGCCTATTTCAACTCCTTTCACCGCGCCTATGCTCATCAAAGCCTTTGCAAGTTCCGCATCCAGTTTACCAAATACCGGTTCGCCCAAACCTGCCGGAACACCTGTTGCAATTATTTCCGCGATGCCACCTACACTGTCCCCCTCCGCTTTCACTTCTTTTATTAACTGCTCCATTCTACTCGCAGCTTCTAAGTCGGCGCACCGTACTGCATTTTGGTCAGCATTCTTCTTTAGTTCATCAAATCCTGTTTCTCTTGCCCTTATGCCTCCTATTTCCACCACATGTCCGAGAATTTGTATATCGCTCGCAGCCAGTATTTTCTTTGCTATTGCGCCTGCGGCAACTCTCGCAGCGGTCTCTCGTCCTGATGCTCTTCCACCACCCCGATAGTCCCTTATCCCGTATTTTCGGTGATAACTGTAATCCGCCTGACCCGGTCTCGGAATATCCTTCAAGGGTTCATAAGGGCTCGAATCAATGTCTTTATTCCACACGAGCATGGAGATAGGAGTGCCCAGCGTATATCCTTCAAATATACCCGACAATATCTCTACTTCGTCTGCTTCCTTACGCTCTGTCGTTATTTCACTTACGCCCGGCTTCCTGCGGTCCAGTTCGTGCTGTATGTCCTTTACAGAGAGTTTAAGCCCTGCGGGACAGCCATCCACGACGACCCCGATTGCTGCTCCATGCGACTCGCCCCAGGTCGTCACCCGGAATAGCATTCCAAAAGAGTTGCCGGTCATGGTAAACAGGATTTTATAGTGTCCTTTATTATTTAAACTATACAGCAGGCGGAATCATTAGCCAATAGGTAATCAAAGATGAACGATCTCTATACCCGCTCTCTTTAGATATTCCAGACCTTCCCTATCACTGTACTCACCTGAGATCACTACTCGCTTCACACCGGCATTTATTATCAGCTTGGCACATATCTTGCACGGGAACGCATTCACGTATAATGTGCCACCGTTTGCTGCTTTACCAGCCTGTAAAAGCGCATTTTGCTCTGCATGCACACCTACACATTCTTCATGCCGCTCGCCAGAGGGGATATTTAGCTTATCACGCCTACATCCAACATCGAGACAATGTGGGAATCCACGCGGTGCACCGTTATAACCCGTAGAGATTAACACGTTATCCTTGACTATAATGGCGCCTATCTGCCTTCTCAAGCACGTTGAACGCAATGCCACGTCATTTACTATCTTCATCCAGTAGTCATCCCAGGGTATCCTCTCTGATTTCTCTCTGTTTCCTCTTTTATTCATGCCCGATACCAACTAACTCGTTCTCTTCGACAATAAATAAATAAAGGCAAATTTATGATAACACTTTTTTTAGAAGTACTGATAAAGCCAACAGTTATATAGTATAATAACAGTAAATTGTATTATATAATGAAAGTTGCAATAAATGGCTGGGGTAGGATAGGAAGAATTGTATTCAGAGCAGCGTTAGAAAACAAGTTGGATGTAGATTTCGTGGCTGTGAATAGCCATGCGGCGGAGGCTTCCTGGATGGCACATCTGCTGAAATACGATTCAGTACATGGTATGCAGGTAGGGGATATAAGAGCAGAGAAGGATCGGTTGATTGTAAACGGCAAAGAGCTGAAGATATTCGCGGAGTCCGATCCGGGGAAGTTACCATGGGGCGATTTAGGTGTGGACGTTGTTGTGGAATCAACAGGTAAATTCCGTAGTCGGGAAGAGGCATCGAAACATCTGGCTGCGGGCAGCAGAAAAGTTATAATCACAGCACCGGGAAAGGACCCGGACGTAACTATCGTACCGGGAGTGAATGAAGAGATGTACGACCCGGTCAAGCATAATATCATTTCGCTTGCGTCTTGCACCACCAATTGCTTAGCTCCCGTGGCAAAGGTGTTGAACGACAAGTTCGTCATAAATAGAGGCTTTATGACCACTGTCCATTCTTACACAGGGGATCAAAAGCTTCTCGATGGCAGGCATAAAGACATGAGGCGAGCTCGTGCCGCTGCTATGTCTATCGTACCAACAACAACAGGTGCGGCTGCTGCCATAGGTGTCGTGTTACCATCACTGGCGGGAAAAATGGATGGCATATCTTTACGGGTTCCTACCGCTAATGTCTCAATTGTAGACCTTGTGGCTGAGCTGGGACAAGAAGTTACCCGTGAAGAAGTAAACAGCGCTTTTGTTGATGCGTCAAAAGCGTCATTGAACGGTATTCTCGCTGTCTCTTATGAACCTCTTGTATCTTCTGATTACATTGGTTCAAACTATTCGGCTGTTGTTGATGCGGAGTACACAAATGTAACGGTAGGTACCATGGTAAAAGTGCTTGCATGGTACGACAACGAGTGGGGCTACTCATGCAGGGTAGTGGACGCGATAAAGGAGATAGAGGAGAAGGGTTTGTAGAAACGAGGAGTTAGATGATAGGCGGGATGATAAGCGAAAACCTGGAAGACTTCCTGACGATAGACGATTTCGATGTAAAAGGTAAAACAGTTCTATTCCGGGCTGATATAAATTCGGTGGTCATAGACGGTAAAGTACAGATGAAGGAGCGGATAGTGGAGAACGCGAAGACGATACGTGAACTATCGGATAAAAAAGCAAAGGTTGTCATTCTCGCACATCAAGGTCGTGTTGGTAGAGAGGACTTTCTCACTCTGGAGCAGCATGCGGAACTGCTCAGGACTCTCATTGACTTGAAGTACATTGATGACATAATAGGACCTGCTGCGAGAGAGGCGATAAAAAAACTACGTGCAGGAGAAGTTTTGTTGCTTGATAACGTGAGGATGCTTGCGGAGGAGACACTTTCAAGGTCACCGGAGGAGCATGCGAGGTCGATTTTCGTACATAAACTCGCTCCTCTTGCTGATATATATATAAATGACGCTTTCTCGGTAGCGCACAGGTCGCACGCATCGGTAGTTGGCTTCCCGACTGTGCTGGATGCGGGAATAGGGCGATTAATGGAGAAGGAGTTGAGAAGTCTCAGAAGATCTTTTCACAACATAAAAAGTCCGTGTATTTATCTCCTTGGCGGTGTGAAGCCCGAAGAGGTATTTGACATAATGGAACACACACTGAAGCGAAAAAAAGTGAATCGTATACTCACGAGTGGCTGTGTTGGTACTATGTTCCTGTATGCTCGTGGTATAATTGAACCAGGAGAAGAAGAGAAATCAGATAAACAGTTTATGAAGAACCTGGAGCGAGCCAAACAAATACTGCAGATGAGTGACGATAGGATATGGTATCCCGAAGACGTTGCAGTGGAGATAGGTGGTAAACGGGAGGAGATTCCGGTGGATGTGATAAAGCCGAAGCAGCATATCTACGACATTGGTGAGAGAACGAGTGAGAGATATGCGGGCGAGATAAGAGATGCGAAGACGGTAATAATGAAAGGCCCTGCGGGTTTCTACGAGAAGAAAGAGTTCAGAAAGGGTACAGAAGAGCTGCTGCATGCGGTTTCAACTTCTGATGCCTTCTCGCTTATCGGTGGCGGGCATACATCGGCGGCGATGAGCACGCTTGGTATAAATAAAACCAAGCATACTCGTGTCAGTTTGGCAGGAGGTGCTTTCTTGCAATATCTCTTAGAGAAGGATCTGCCAGGGATAGAGGTGTTGAAGCGAGACTAATTATTTTATAATGCAAGTTGAAAACCGATTTGATAGGGGTCGTAGGGTAGCTTGGATATCCTGTCAGGTTCCGGACCTGACAACCTGGGTTCAAATCCCAGCGACTCCGTTAAACCCTCTCTTTTAAAAAGAAAGCGTTTACTAACAACTTTTTTTTTACCTTCGGTAAAAACATTGACTAAAAACATTCTCTTTGTTTTTCTTTTAGCACAGGTTTTCTTTTTGTAAAAGAGAAAAAGTGTATGAACGCAACAGTGCGAAAGTCGAGGATAAAAGGCGAGATAACTGCGCCTCCTTCTAAAAGCTACACACATAGAGCTATTGCAATAGCCGCGCTTGGTGGTAAGAGCGATATATTCTATCCCCTTATCTCTGAGGACACAAAAGCTACAATTAATGCCGCTAAATGCCTGGGTGCTGTCGTGGAATATGAACCGGAAAGCAATAAAATAGCGATACAGGGCATGGAAGGGAGGCCGGAAACACCAGAAGATGTGATAAATGCTGAAAATTCAGGTACCACCCTGCGGTTCTTCACTGCGATTTCTGCTCTATGTGATGGCGCTACCGTTCTAACCGGTGACGCATCGCTAAGAACGAGACCAAACGCACCACTGCTGAAATCGTTGAATGAGCTTGGTTCAGAAGCGTATTCAACAAAAGGCGATGGAACACCTCCAATAGTGGTAAAAGGCAAATTAAAAGGTGGTAAAACGGTTATTGACGCATCCATTAGCTCTCAATTCATCTCTGCATTGCTCATTGCATGTCCGCTTGCAGAGCAGGATTCGCATATCGTGGCGAGCAGTCTAAGTTCAGTACCCTACGTGGAAATGACAGCCGGGGTCCTGGAGCGGGCGGGTGTTGAGGTCTCTTATTCTGCTTTGAACACTTCTAATGATTATTCGTTTCACGTAGAATGCGGGAAAAGCTATAATTTACAAACGTTTACAGTTCCGGGTGATTTTTCATCCTCTTCTTATTTGTTAGCAGCGGCATCAATTACTGATTCGAAGTTAAAGGTAAGGAATTTATTCCCTTCTGCGCAGGGCGATTCCAGGATAGTGGAACTACTGGAGGAAATGGGAACGTCTATAAAATGGAACAAGGAGGAGGGTGTTGTAGAAGTAAATGGAACTAATACAGCGGGTTTAAAAGGGATAACGGTAAATATGCATCAGAATCCTGATTTAGTGCCTACAATTGCGGTGTTAGCCGCTGCTGCTGATGGTAGCACCGAAATAACAAGTGTGGCACATCTCAGATACAAAGAGACAGATAGGCTGCGGTTCCTGGCAGAAGAATTAACGAAAATGGGTGTAAGAATAAAGGAGCGTGAAGACGGACTGTTGATAGAAGGTAAGGGCGAATTAAAAGCGGCAAAACTGTATTCCCACGAAGATCATAGATTAGCAATGGCTTTGTCTATTGCTGCACTTTCTGTTAAAGGCGAAACAGTAATAGAGGCTGTAGACTGTGCTAAAGTGTCTTATCCCTCATTCTTTGAGGATATGTTCAGTTTAGGTGCCACTATGAGGGTAAAACAAAGCTAAGAATAAGCGTTATAAAACTTATATCTAATAATGTTGATGTGCTTAATTATACGAAGCAATGACCAGAGGAGGGGATATGTTAGAGACGGGTACTTTTAACGTGAAGGATGTACTCGTGGAGATGAAGGACTTTTCCGGTTCGATGCTAGACCTCGCTTACTCTGCAGTTCTGTATAGCAATCCAGAGATAGCGAAAGAGGTACACAAATTAGAGGAGAAGATGCACTCGCTATTGTATAAAATGCAAATAGCGATAATGCTGAGTGCAAGGAACGTAGACGATGCAATAGAATTTGCGGGAATATTGCAGATCGCAGCCGCAGCGGAGAAGATATCCAATGCCGCAGGTGACATTGCGAAGATAGCGGAGTCAGTTGATATAACACGTTATCTCGACCGGAGTGATTTTGAAGAGGCAGTGGTAAATATGAAGATAAAGTCCGCATCTGTATTGAAAGATAAGACTCTGAATGGTTTGAAGCTCGAGACAGAGACGGGTATGAGCGTGTTAGCTATAAAGCGGGACTCTAAGTGGACTTATTTACCTGATGGTAGCGAGAAGTTGAACGAAGGAGATTTGATTATCACTTCAGGTCCTACCGAGTCTATACCCGCTTTCTGTAAGATGGCAACAGGCAAAGAGTATAAGGAGAAGGAGAAGGAGAAGGACGTGGAAACGCAGGGCATAGAGGGAAGAAGGCTGG
>JAOZPO010000078.1 GCA_029932715.1 Halobacteria archaeon
CATCTTCGTGGACTTGCCAAGGGATATAAAAGGTGCGAATTTATCGCGAAATTTCGATGCAATGTATGAAGTGCTGGAAGAAGCGCTCAACGCACCGATATACGAAGTGGAAGAATTATGCAGTGAAGTAGCAAAGCGGGTATTAGTACTTCATGAATACGCTTCTACCGCCGAGGTGGGCATGGAGAGCGTGTATATGCTAAAGAGGAAAACGCCTGTACTAAATATCTCCTGCCAGGAACCTGCAACTATATTCGCCGAGGCACGAGCTTTTCGCCCTTCCACGAAAGCACCAATAAGCGATATACGAATTAAAAAGGTAATAGGTGCCGAGATTATAGGAATGACCGCATGCCCATGCGCACAGGAGTTAATGAGGGATAAAGTGGCAGATGAATTAGCGAGTTTAGGCATAACAGGAGAGGAAGCAGATGGCTTTTTGCATTCTATTCCCGTGGCAACGCATAATCAAAGGGGTAGAGGCATAATATCCATAGAGGTAGAAGGCGACATTAAAATCCCTATGGGGCGGATAATAAACATAATAGAGAAATCAATGAGTACAAAAACGTATGAAATACTGAAGCGCCCGGACGAGTCGAAAGTAGTGGAACTTGGTCACAAAAAGCCCATGTTCGTTGAGGATTGCGTTAGAGAGATGGCGAAGCAGGTGGTAGAAACATTTACTGAGCTACCTGACGATTCTGTCATCACCATAAAGCAGATAAACGAGGAAAGCATCCATCAGCACGATGCCGTTGCAGAGCGAATTGCGTCTATCGGTGAGCTGCGCAAGGAGTTGAGAGGGGGAAATACGGAAGCCGGGGTGGCCTAGTGGGTTAGGGCGCCAGACTCATAATCTGGAAGTCGCGGGTTCGAGCCCCGCCCCCGGCATAAATAGAAGTGATTTTTGTGAGGAAATGGCGGTAACATATAATATTGGGTTCGAAATACAAATGATTGATGGCAAAAAAGCACTTAAGTCTATAGTTCTGTCTTTATAGCATAGCATGTTAATCGGTGGCTTTCAGCGCTTTTCGCTAATAGAGTATCCCGGTAAGATATGTGCGATTGTGTTCACACAGAGTTGCAATTTCCGGTGCCCCTATTGCCAGAATCCGGAGCTGGTGGACCCGGAGCGCTTCTCGAATGCCATTCCCGAAGAAGACATATTCGCATTTCTGGAAACACGACAGGGAAAGCTTGACGCAGTGGCAATAACTGGTGGCGAGCCTACACTGCAGCCTGACCTGATTGACTTTATCAGTAAGCTAAAATCAATGAATTATCTTATCCTGCTGGAGACTAACGGTAGCAAACCCGAAATAATAAGTGAGCTAATAGAACTAAAAATAGTGGACTATCTTGCGATGGACGTAAAAGCGCCACTGGCGAAATATAGAGAGATTACACGGTCTAACGTTGATACGGCAAAAATAAATGATAGCATCGCGGTAATTACGCATTCAGGATTGGATTATGAATTCCGTACAACGGTGCTAAAATCGCAACTCGGTAAGGCAGATATTCTGGAGATAGGTAAATTGATACGAGGCAGTAGACGGTATGTCTTGCAGAAATTTGTGCCTGCAAATGTACTGGACACTAAAATTATTGATGCGTTGTATTATACAGATAATGATTTAGAATGTTTAAGGGATGCGGTAAAAGGTTATGTAGCCGAATGCGTGGTGCGATAGGAACCAGGAGATAAGAGCGTTTAAACCAGATGTTGAAACAATTAATGTTGAAAATATTGACGATGATGACCATCTGCGTTAATCTGTGTCCATAAAATACTTTTTGTATCTCTTTTCTTTTGGCTTTGTGTGCCATAAATACTTAACCGAACACACATGAACCACATTAGGTGCAACTTCCCGATTGTATGTGGAAAATCTCCTTTACGTAGAAAGCATCCTAAGATATAAACAAAGAACGTTATTATTAACTAAGAGATGGAACTGAATGGTCTACTGGGAATAGGCGACTTTATGCTGGTAGAATCGAGCTATGGGGAGCAGAAGGGGATAAGAAAGACGCTCGATTATCTCGGCAAAGTAGAACCAGAAGACGTAACAGAAGCGATAGGGATATACGATGAGAGCAAAGAGCTGATTGGTATCGCAACATACGACAACGATTTGGGCTTCTGGATCATCTTCACAGATTTTATCGCTGATAAATGGCAGCGCGAAGAATTTGATGCGCTTGCAAGTGCTATAAAATGCGCAAAGGAAAGAGAGGTGAAAGTTAAAACAGAAAAGTTCCGTGAAGGCGTGATTGAGTTCTATTCCCTCGGATTGGTGAACAGATTATTCTGCGATTGTGACTTAAAAGAAGATAGTTTTTATCCGCAAGATCGCGTAGAGGTACTGAAGAATGTGCTAACCGCGTATTTAAATGACGTGTCTGAAATAAAGGAATCACTTGAAATTGGTTGTGGCGATGGCGGTGCAACAATAGCACTGCACGAATTAGGCATCTCCCCCTTTACCGTAGATGTAAATAAGTGTGAGATTTGCAAAGGCGTGGAGGAAGGAGTGTTAGAGCCACGTAAAAGCATTGTACTTGATTGCGCACTCCTTTCTGAGTTCTTTGGTAAAGAATTTGATACTGTATTTGGGTTCATGGTAGGAAAGCTCACGCATTCTGAGCTATATACCTGGGATAAAGTGCTAAAAGAGGTGCCAAAGGTGCTAAAAAGTAGGGGCAATGCGTTATTCACGGTATCGAGCGAAGAAGAAGCGGTGATTCTGGCTAATCTATTAAAAGACGACTTTGAAGCAGAGATAAAGGAGAATAGAGAAAGCAACGGCTATTTTGATTCGTGGCTATATATGGGTAAGCTGAAAGGATAAAACATATTGTGTTATCGCTTGCGCATTTTCTTCATGATTTGCACCTGCCGCCTCTTACGCCATTCCTCTAAGCCTGAGATCCATTCCTCGTGCTTCTTGTATATGTACTCTTTCGCCGTCATCAGCGTCTCCGGCGAATCACTCCATAGTAGCATCCTGGGCACATAATCTTTCGTTGGTAAGTCAGTTCTGGGATCAAAAGCATCCTCTGGCGGCTCTTCCTGGTCTATTTCTAACCCATACTTCTCTGCTGCTTCAAACACTATTCCGGTAGTTATAGCCCGGGGTATAGGCAACGCATATTTCTTCTTCTCTTCCATTTTTAGCTTCATACATCTATTGCATCCTGGTTTATATAAAGGGCATACATAGTTCAAGCACGAATATCATTGTGATTAATATATATTGTAACTTTTTTATCTCCGTCTAATCTAAGGGTAGATAGATGAGATGACAATGGAAATAGATGTAACGATAAAACTGAAGCAAGGTGTTGCGGATCCCGAAGGTGAGAACACGAAGAAAGCGTTAAACCTGCTTGGATTTAGAACCGTGCATGACGTAAAAATGATGAAGACGTTTAGATTGGTAATAGAGAGTCATGATGAAGAGAAGGCGAGGATAGAAGTAGAAGAGATGTGCAGAAAGCTTCTCGCCAATCCGGTAATACACGATTATGAGATAAGCGTAGTGCGTGCAGGGGATAGGTAAATGAAAGGACGGGTCAATAGTGCAGCAGAGATAGACCCATGGGGCGTTACAGATGTAATAGATTATAGTAGCCTATTTGAAGACTTTGGTATTTCACGGTTCCAGGACGCAGTGAACCAGATAGCGCATCCGCATCAGTATATGCGAAGGGGTATAATCGTGGGTCATCGCGGCTATGAAGACGTGCTCAGGGCAATGCAAACGAAGAGTAAATTCGCGGTGATGAGCGGGTTCATGCCCTCCGGGCGGATTCATCTGGGCGGTAAGATGGTGATGGATGAGATTATATGGCATCAGCGCATGGGCGGCGATGCTTTTGCGTGCATTGCAGATATGGAATCGCATTCTGTTAGAGGTGTCTCCTGGAAAGACTGCAAGGAGATAGGCGTCAATGAGTACATACTGAGTCTTGTAGCGCTTGGCTTTGATGTCGAGCATGGGCACATATACTTTCAATCAACGAATAAACAGCTCCGTGACCTTGCGTTTGAACTGGGAACAGAGGCTAACTACAGTGAAATAAGTGCGATATACGGGTTCTCAGGCGATGTTAACATATCACACATGATAAGTGTATTAGTGCAGAATGCAGATATACTACAGCCACAGTTGTCTGAATATGGCGGACCCAAGCCCGTTGTCATCCCGGTTGGCGTTGACCAGGACCCGCATATTCGGCTGACCCGTGACATCGCATCGCGAATGCGGATGTTCCGTGTGGAGCAGCGCCTGGATAAGAACCAGAAGCCGTATATTAGCATAAGAGAGAAGCAGGCGGATAAAGGGGTGTTGGAAGCGGTAGCAAGTAAAATCGAGTCTCCGAAAAGAGTATATGAGATGCACATAGATGTGTTCGGCATCGAAGCCAGCGAGATGAACCAGAATATTCGAGAGATAGAGGAGATAGTGCGTGCAGTGGAGCTTGAATATGGCGGCTATGGCTTCTTTTTGCCCGCTGCTACTTATCACAGGTTCATGCAGGGATTAACAGGCGGGAAGATGTCATCAAGCATACCGGAGAGTTACATTTCGCTAACTGAGCCGGCAGAAGAAGCTGCGCGTAAAGTGAAACAGGCGAAGACGGGTGGAAGAGCAACAGTTGAGGAGCAGAAGAGATTGGGCGGGTTACCAGAAGAGTGCACGGTTTATGAGCTTTTGATGTTTCATTTAATAGAAGAAGACGCACGGATGAAGGAGATATTTGAGGAGTGCAAAAGCGGTAAACGCACGTGCAAAGCGTGTAAGTTGCAGGCTGCGGAGCTCATGCACTCGTTTATAAAAAGGCATCAAGAAGAGCGAGAGCGTGCGAAGGCAGTATTGAAGGAGCATGAGGTTTATAAGGAATGGGTACAGGTATAACCACAAGACGAGAGGCAAAGGTAAGCACCCGGTTTTTAAATGGGACCATGTTTGTGATGGTGCTAAAGGATTATTTTACCTCTATATCATAAATTGGGCAGGTGTGGTCTGCTAATCAATACACCACTTCGTCCTTCTATTATTATTATTACACAGCACATAGAGGTTATGTATGTACTGGTATATTCCCGCACTTATGGCATCACTTCTATGGGCTGCGGTCGTGATAGTGGACAAGTTCGTGCTGACGCACCACATAAAAGATGCCTTCTCCTATCAGATTATCCAGGCTGTCACTTTTATACCACCACTCCTATTTCTCTTCTTCTGCTCTTCTTTCCACGGGTCTCTATTGCTCGGTATCATGATTCTCGTACTCGGCATGATCTTTGGACTGGCTTTCATCCTTTACAACAAGGCACTGCTGGTAGAAGAAGTTTCGAGAGTAACGCCTTTATTTTACCTCACACCGATTTTTGTGATACTATTATCTGCACTATTCCTTGGTGAGCACCTGCCACCGAGAAGGTATATTGGCATAGGACTTATGGTCGTAAGTGCAATTTCAGTATCGTTTAGATGGCAAAACGCCAAATCGTTAACCTTCTCTATTTCACCTGCGCTGTTCATGATATTATTTCTGGATTTACTCATAGCGGGCAAGGATATAATCGCGAAATTCATGTTCTCCTACATTAACTTCTGGACATACCTCTTCTTGTTCGTGCTTGGTAACATTCTGGTAAGACCTTTTCTCTTATTCATACCAGGCATAAGGAGCAGATTCATTGCAGATCTGAAATCGCTCCCTTTGCGGATATATCTGCTTTGTTTCGTCAACAGTGCCATTGTATGGGCGGGTTTTACTTTATACTTCTTTGCTGTTTCTATTACCTATGTCTCGCTCGTGAGTGCGGTACCGTCAACACAGCCTTTTTTCGTGTTTGTATTCGCTATGGTGCTCGCGGTGTTTTATCCTGAGTTGATAAATGAGGATATAGCCGAAAAGTCCGCAGTCATTATTAAAGGTATTGCAGCGGTAATTGTCTTAATCGGTACGTACTTGATTGTAGCGTGAGTTGGTTATGGGTATCAGTTCAGACGCAAAAAGATAGGAAAGTTTATGTATATATACATAGGGCATACTATCTGAATACTATAAAAAGGAGGTGAAAGAAGAAGAAGGAGCGGAAAGAAGTGCTTTCGTAGCGACTATCCTGTCAGTATTCAGTGTAAGTATTGTGGGAGTAGCAATAGCGATACCAGGCCAGGAGTAGATGTAGAATCAACATGGAATGATGGCTGCTACGAAATAATTAGTTGCACCTAAGGCAAAGATAATTCCTGTGAAAGTTATAGACACGTATGAAGGCTTGCCCTGACACAGGAGGTCCACAAGTGTTCGGAACTGACCTGATGGTTGCTGCGGGCATCAACTACATCACTTACCTGGCAGAAAGCGAGATCGTCATAAGCATGGGCATAGGTGCACCAGAACCAATCCAGACCATTAAGGATGCAATTGACTACGCCATAAGTAAAGGAGTCATAGTAGCCGCTGCGGCAGGAAACAGCGGCAAACCTATGGGATGGCCAGCAAAATTTAACAACATCGCAAAAATATTGTTAACTAACAGAAAAGTGTATGTATA
>JAOZPO010000001.1:0-9727 GCA_029932715.1 Halobacteria archaeon
GTCCACACCGACCCGTAGGCATAAGCCAGAAAGGTGCCTACCTGACTCATGTCTATCTTCCCCAACCGTCCGTTATATAAAGTTTATTAAATGTGACATTGTCAAATTAGAGTGTGATAGAGTTGTGTTTTGTGTGTGTAGTTTGTGGAGGGGGCTAATTAACCTGAACCAAATTAGAGAGATAGTATTCTACATGAATTGATGACGAAGAGCACTGGACGATTTTAAAGATAAAAGAAAGAGATATAAGAAGAACTAAAAATAAAATAATCTTAATACAGGAGAACCGTATGGTAATGGAAAAGATACCAAAGAGATACAACGCTAAGGAAGCAGAAAGTAAATGGCAAGAATACTGGGAGAAAGAGGGCATTTACAAGTTCAATCCAGTGTCCGATAGCCCTATTTATTCATTAGATACGCCACCACCTACGGTTTCCGGCGAGATGCACATAGGACATGCGATGGCGTACATTCAGGCAGATACGATAATGCGATTTCAGCGGATGCTGGGTAAAAATATCTTTTATCCATTCGGGTTTGACGACAATGGGCTTGCCACTGAGCTTTATGTAGAGAAGAAGACGGGAAAGCTGGCGGAAGAGATGTCCCGGCAGGACTTTGTTGAACTCTGTTTTAACGAGAGTGAATTAGCGGAGAAGAGACTGCATAGAGATTGGAAAAGTCTGGGCATAAGCCCTGATTGGGATATATCTTATCGTACGACTAACGAATGGTGCAGAAAGACATCACAGAGAAGTTTCATTCTACTTTACGAAATGGGAAGAGCATACAGGAAATACGAACCTACGGTCTGGTGTCCGAAATGCGGCACCGCTATCGCTCAGGTAGAGACAGAAGATAAAACCCTGCCGTCTACTCTTTATGAGATAAGGTTCAAAGTAGAAGGTGAGGACTTGTTGATTGCCACTTCAAGACCCGAACTCTTACCCGCTTGCGTGGCTGTATTCTACCATCCCGATGATGAAAGATACACACGCTATGCAGGTAAAAAGGCAGAAGTGCCTCTGTTTGGTCATGAAGTGCCCATAATGGAAGATGAGGCTGCGGACCCAGATAGCGGGACGGGAATAGTAATGTGCTGCACGGCAGGTGACAGCACGGATGTAGAATGGTGGAAGACGCATAAATTACCCTGGATTTCTGCTATTGACGAGAAGGGCAGGCTGAAAGCGGAAGCGGGCAAATATGCAACTATGCGTATAAAGGAAGCGAGAAAAGCAATAGTAGCGGATTTGGCGGAGCAGGGATTGCTAAAAGGAAAATCGGACATTTATCACACCGTAAATGTGCATGAGCGGTGCGGCACTGAGGTAGAGTATATAATGACTAAACAGTGGTTCATAAAGTATCTGGACTTGAAGGACTGGTTCCTTGAAGCAGGCGCGAAGCTCAACTGGTATCCCCCCTATATGAAGTCACGATACGATAATTGGGTAAAAGGCTTGAAGTGGGACTGGTGTATATCAAGACAAAGGTACTATGGTATTCCGTTTCCCGTTTGGTACTGCGAAGATTGCAATTTCGTCGTGGTGGCAGATGATACCGCTTTACCGGTAAACCCTGCGGAAAATGCCCCGCCAATTGATAAATGCCCGAAATGCGGCTGTGATAGATTCAAACCGGAACTGGACGTGTTAGACACGTGGGCAACCTCATCATTAACACCCCAGATTGCGACTAAATGGAAAGAGGATGATGCGTTTTTCAATAGAATCTATCCGATGTCGCTCAGGAGCAATGGTCATGATATTATCACCTTTTGGCTCTTTAATACCGTAGTAAAGGGGCTGTTGCATGAGAACAAACTGCCATGGAAAGATGTCATAATCAACGGGTTCGTACTCGACCCTAAGCGGGAGAAGATGAGTAAGAGTAAAGGCAATATAATAAAGCCGCAGGCGACAATCGAGCGGTACTCTGCCGATGCTTTACGGTTCTGGGCATGCTCAGCCAAACTTGGTGAAGATCTGCCGTATGAAGAGAAAGAGATAAGACGTGGCGTGAAAATGATAAATAAGTTGTGGAATGCCTCGAAATTTACAATGATGCATTTAGACGGTTATGATTTGAACGCATGTGACTTAGAGATCGTGGATAGATGGCTGCTTTCCAAGTTGAACAGGCTGATTGTGAAATGCACGGACAGTTTCCATGCCTATGAATTCTCAAATGTCAAGAAATCAATAGAGAATTTCTTCTGGCATACTTTCTGTGATGTCTATCTGGAGGTTGTGAAGGACCGGTTATATAATCCCGAGCGTGGTGAAGCCGCGAAGAGTAGTGCGCAGTATACCCTTTATGTTGCATTGCTGGCTATGCTCAAGACGATGGCACCTATGATGCCGCACATTACAGAAGAGATATATCACATCTATTTCGCACAGAAGGAGAATTGTAAGAGCATCCATATTTCTAAATGGCCTGAACCGGCTGAGGAGCTAATAGCCGAAGAGGAGGAGGAGATGGGCGATAAGGCAGAGGATGTGATTTCGGCAGTGCGGAAATATAAGACGCTTAATAAGAAAGCACTGAATGCACCGATGAGTAGAATACTAATAAAATGCGATATGCGAACAGAAAAGCAATTAGAACCTATGTATGAGGATTTGAAAGCTACGTTACATGCAGAGGAGATAGAATTTGGCAGTGTTGAAGACTATATTGTAACAGAGAAATATAGCTTGAAATTGGGCATAGATTGGTAGTTCTGATGTCGCCCGTGACACTATCTGTCTCTTCGTTTCGCATGTTTTTTACTTTTACTCTCTATTCTTTTTCCCTATGCAGCCATTAGCACAAACAGTAATACCTATATCTCTGCTCCCTGTTTAATCTTCGCCTCCATTGCAAGCAGTGATATCAACCTGAGCGAGTTTGCCGCTATTGCCTTAGCTGCACTCATAATAATCATCACTATGCTTATTCTCGCTCTCCTGGTACTCAAACTATTCGCTATAGACGGATTACTGAGAAGCGTCATATTAGTCCAGGCTGCGATGCCCTCTGCCGTTATGTCAATGATATTAATACAACTATTGCTCTTTCTTAATCACCGCCTGGTTGTAACTTTGAAATCGATTCAATACCCAGTTGTTTCATGAGTTTAGATAGTAGCCCCTGTTCAAAGTTTGCGTATGCTGCTTCATTCGGAACTGCTATGGCAAGTTTACGGTCCGAATATTTCGGATAGGAATCTTCAAACACTGTTTTTATCTTTTTTATCCATATTGGCATCTCCGCAGTTACAAAGACCACTGGCTGCTCTCTCCATTCTCTTACATTATACCTTGATAATTTATCTGTAACCACCAGATGCAGTGTATCTTCTACGTACATATTGCCGGTGAGTGATAGGAAATCTTCATCCAGCATGAACCCGCTGAAATAGCCGCTAACTGTCTCTAATTCATCCTCTGAGAATTTAGCCCACTCTGCAAATCCCTCTTTCCAGCCTTCCTTTGCCTTTTTCGATTCTGTTACTACCTCGTCAATTTTATCTTCTAACTCCTTTATCATTGGCATATTAGAGAATTCCCTTTCTCTAAACTCCATTATCATATCACTGGCAGTCTTTAACTCCTCATCTGTCTGATTATATAACCACAGGAATTCATGCCCTGGCTTTCTTTGTCCATAAACACATAGCCTCTCGGCGAGGAAACTATCCTCTAACGACTGAAAAGCCGCAGATGAGTACATATCAGACATATCAGACTTTATGAATTCATACTGTGTGAATCCTCTAACTCCATGTATACCCATCTTTAAAAGTAACCAGATCATCGTTATCGCCGCTTTGTTACCCGCCTCTATCTCTGCCTTAACTATCTCCGATAATTTTGGCGGCTCTTCGAAAAAGCGTGATGTGACCTCACCGAATTCCTTCTCATGCCCCTCGGGACAAATGTACTCATCATAAGGTCCTATACCCAATATCCGCTTTCTCCATAGTGATTTTAACAAGTCCTTGCACTCCTTCTCTCTCCCTTTCCCCCGTATCGCCGCGAAGTTTCTCATAAGCGCCTCTTCCGAGGCGTATTCCTTCAGTACATAAACTAATCCCAGTAGTGTTTTTGCGTCCTCGTTGCTCTCTACCATGCTTAAAACCAAATTTTTATATTGCCCTGTTTTCATCCTCTATCTCCTCTCTCGTCTTTATCCACTCAATAACTTATCTACAAGCCATTCTGCATCAAATTTCTTCAGGTCTTCATACCCCTGCCCAATGCCAAGGAATAATATAGGCTTAGACGTGGAATGAGCGATAGAAATAGCCGCCCCGCCATTCTCATCTATGTCTAACTTGGTTAGTATCGAGGCATCTATCCCCACGAGTTCATCGAATCTCTTCGCCCGTTCCACCGCGTCGTTCCCCGCAACCGCTTCATCCACAAATATTACCATGTCCGGTTTCGTTACACGACGTATCTTATTCAACTGCTCCATTAAATTCACAGAGGTATGCATCCGCCCCGCAGTATCTGAAAGAACCACTTCTTTTCTATTCGCTTTCGCATATTTCACCGTGTCATATACAACCGCTGCCGGATCGGCACCATATTGATGCTTTATCAGTTTTATCCCTAAATTAGATGCATGTTGCTCTATCTGCTCTGTCGCACCCGCTCTGTATGTGTCCGCGGCTGCAATCACCACTGAATGTCCGTATGAAAGTAACCTCTTCGCTACCTTCGCGATTGTTGTCGTCTTCCCCGTCCCATTTACACCAATAAAAGCGATATTTATCGGCTTTTCTCTATTCGAGACGAACTCATCAAAATCAAGCTTTTGTGCCGAAAGGATATTTAACAACGCATCTCTTATCGCGTTCTTCACTAACCCTTCTGCATCTACTCCCCATTTCTTACGCTTCCCCACTAGATCCCTCTTCACCTGGGAAATCAACTCTTCCACCACGGACAATGCTGCGTCATTTTCCAGTAACGCTACTTCTAACTCTTCTAAAGGTGCTCGTAGTTCCTTTTCACCTAAAACCGTCTCACCACGTATTGCCGCCTTTCCTTTATCTACTACTTTCTCCTCGACTGTTTTAGAAAAGCTTTTTAGCTTCTTTTTCAGCTTGTCAAACATTGCTTCTTCCCCTTACTATGGTGGCATCATTCTTAGATATAAGAGAGGAGATTGCCTGTGTTAAATCAAAATCAAGTATTAAAAAACACGAGTTCTGTATCCCGGAAACGGGAAAAAAAATAAAAGGGGTAAGTTTTGGATTATGCCCCTTTTTTTTTAAAAAAAATCTTTTTTACTGCATTGCTTCGTCTATGTCTTCTTTCTTCACTGTTTTACGTCCGGCATGCTTGGCAAGGCTTACGGCTCTCTTTGCTATCTTTTCGCCTTCCGCCTCCAATATCTCTACTAATGCCTCACTTGCCTCTTCACTTACTCTCTCTGCACCCGCGTTTCTCACTAATCGCGTTACAGGTGCAATTGGTAGTTGTGCCATTTACATCACCATGATTACGTAATGGCATGGTATATAAAAGCTTTTCGGTGCTCAGCCCTCTACAACAATATCAAAACCAGTGACTTAACGTCTCTTGTCCCGCATCTTCAAAAGATGAATTGTCATAACCAAAGAGTTGCAACACCCTATGTGCAACAGGTATTAGCTGATGACGGACATAATAAGAGACGTCAATTAAGTATTTACTCCTGTCTGCGTATATTTCTATCCCTTCGCTTTTTTCTATGATGTCCACCGGGAACGCGCGGTCACTCGTCTTTCCCACACCTTTTATTATAACATAAGGAATCTTCGAGCCTACTTCATAGACAATGTGCGAAGGCGAAGCTAAAGCCCTCTCTGCTGCTATAACATGTGCCTGCTTTGTCTCATATCCACTTATCTTTTTGGTTAATGTTTTGTGTATTATCAAGTTATGTAATGGCGTTTTACCCTCCTTCAGGCTTTTTATAACGCTTTTAACGTATTTCACCGCGGCTTCCGGGTCTTTTTGCTTCAGTATCAGCTCTATCACCTCTGTCTGTACCTCCTTTGCCAGTTCGCACCAGTCACCGCGACGTACTTCCAAACCGCGAACCAAAATCTCACCTTTGTCTGTAAGCGCGGCATACCGCTTCTTCTTACCAGTAAAGAAAATCGCTTTGAAGAAATCCTGTATCTCAAGTTCAAGAGGGAACTCCTTTGTAATCCTCTCCGACACTTCCCTCGCCTTTTCCCTTATTACTGCCTCTCTATCCTCGAAATTGCCTGCCGGCAGTTTAACGAAGACGCTATCAGTATCACCGTAAATGACTTCTAAGCCAAGTTCCTGCGCTATTCCCACTGTGCGTCTTATAAAATAGCGCCCCCACGCTGTTGTCGCCTCTGCGCATTCTCGCTTGTAAAACTTCGCCGCACTCCAGCCGGTATAGCCATAAAAGCTGTTCGTGAGAATCTTGATGCTCTGCTGTTGTATATTGAACAACCGATATTCCACCGAATCTTTTGCATATCGCGCCATCTCCGCCTTTAGCTTTCTCCTTCGCACGATTAAATCACTCATTATCTTCTTAAAGAAGCCATCTGGCGACTTTCTGAATCCGTGTCCCAGTTCAGGTGCGATATACAAATCCTCGCCCCTTACTTCTCGCGAGTCCACGAAAGTATCGGGGGATACATTAAAAGAGATCATTATGCTTGGATACATGGAAGAGAAGTCGAGCGTGATAACGTCTTCATGCAGTCCCTTTACTGGCGGCAGTACGAAGCCACCCTCGAACGACTTCTCGCCTCCGCCCTTTGGTGGCACCAGTTCTCCTTTTTTATACGCCTCTAAAGTCAGGAATGATTCTACCTGGCGACCCCGCCCCATCTTTGATAACTCGTCTAAGGGATAACCAACCATCTTGGAGAGTTCGATTTGCAGTGGTAACACCTTTGTCGCGATACCCAGCGTGCTAACGGCATCTGCCTTTGCATACTCGTATAAACGTTCACGTGCGCTCGTATCAAACCAACATTCAGTAATCTCCCGCGGCGATAAATTCACCCTATCCGCTTTTTTCATCACGCCAAGGAATTCTGATACATTCTCCAGCGTTTTCACCTTTACACTGTCCAGATCACGCTTTGCCAGCTTAAACAGGTCAACGTTCAGCATGCCCGTGATATTTACTCCAGGTAGTGCCCCGCCCTTCTCGTATTGAACCGCACTACCATCAGCACCCAGATTCATGCGAATGCCATGCATGTTTGCCCTTTCTTTTATATATTGCCAGTCAAAGCTGTCGGAATTATAGCCCACGATAATATCAGGCTTGAAGTGCACCACGAAGTCCAAAAAATCCGTTAATACCTTCCTATCGTTCTTTTCCCTGAATTCCTGCTCTGTCATAACAAATAACTTCGCTTTGTTCTCGTCTAACTCCTTGTAAGCTACGGATATGATTATTATGGGGTCCTTCTTTGGCGATGGCATCCCAACCGAAGCAGCCATCTCGCAATCGAATGCGATAATTTTGAGCTCGGGCAATTCGCCCTCAGCCATCTTTTTGGGCGTTACGTGTGAAGCGAGAATAGCAGTATCTACAAAATCCAACGCTACTTCCTCTCCTTCTGCATTTATACCGTCAAATGGACGTAGTTGCTTGTCTATCAGGTATCGAATAGCAAATAGTATATCTGCTTCCAGAACGGTAAGACCCGCTCTTCTGACTTCCTCTCGCAACGCCGGTACGTGCCTCGGCTGCTCTGCGAATATCTTCAATACCTTCTGATTTACACCAAGTAATTTCCTCTGACTGATTTCCACTCGCTTTACTCTTATATCGCCATTATTCCTGTATATCCTGATATTCTCTATCTGCTCCTTTTTCTCTGCTATATCCCCTTCTTCTGCATAGAGGTGGGAGTGATAAGGAATAGCGTAGAAATAGGGTTCAAAATTATTGTCCTGCACAACAAAGTTCTTACCTTCTTTGTCCTTGCACCATAACCTTATCACTGGCCTCTCTTTACCTGCCTCATCTTTCTCTGTTATGTAACTAACATCGAGTAGAAAACCTTCTTTATCCATTTCTGTTCGTTTACTATATCCTCTGTTATAGCACACGTCAATTAATTTTTTCGGTTCTCAAAAATAGATGAGTTAAACTAAAGCAGCCGATGCACTCCAGAATACATGCGATTTTAGCAAGAACCTATTATTACCCGGGGTCTTCCCGCCTGAACTGCAACCATTGTAAGTTCATGAATCATGCTTCAACCCGCTCCTTTCTCTGATTCATTCACCAGTATATACACCGAGTTATCACCCTGTTTTATCTCATACAGAGTGCCTGATTCCTCTATATCCCCTGAAACAGTGACTACGTCTTCTGTTGGCGCCATATCCATCTTCTTACCCCGTTCGATTATCTCTTTCATCTGCTCTGGATTCGTGAGTGCCTCTTGCATTTGCATCTGTACTATCAGAGCAACAAGCAGCCCCAGTGCAAATATCATCGCCACGTCAAACAGATTCGCAACTCCGCCTAATGGATCATCTCCTTCGTGTAGCCGGTTCCATCTCCTCCCTCCGTTCCTCCTACTTCTTCGCTTCAAATAACTCATCTTTCCTGCTTCCTCCCTCCTTACTGAATACCCCTCTCAACTTTATTCTCCCTGCCCCATTCCACTTACTCAAATACCGCCTGAGTCGCGTACTACGCATCTCCTCTGCTTCAAAACCACATTCCTCAATTATCCCTAATTCTGAACCTTCTTCGAGTTCTCTATCTCCGAACAAAATCTCCGATAGGTACTCCATATCGCTCATGTCCTGCTCATACCACCTGCTTCTAACCATTGAGACAAAATACCCGGTCAGTCCAGCCCCCAATCCGAGAACCGTAGTCCCAAAAGCGATAATTAAGTTCTTAGCCAGCGTCTCTATGTCGCCACCAGCAAGCGCGAGCAGTGCAGGGCCCATCGGTATCAACGTGCCCATCAGGCCAAGCATAGGGCCCGCCCTGGTCACAAACCTCGACTTCTCCAACCTCTTTGTCATCTCAGTCTCTAAATCCTGTAATAGCTTCTCTACCTTTACTTCCATGAGTTTCTTACTCTGATGCACTCTCCTGAACTGAGATAATCTATTGAGAAAGATGTGCACAAATTTGGTTGAACATGACTTATTCAAGATGTCAAAAGCAGCTTCCAGGTCATTATCGTCCAGTAACGCCCTCGCCTTGAACGCACCCTGCTCAAGCGGCGCGAAATCGCGATCTCTCCTGTGCCACTCATACAGAAAACCACCGGCCGCTATCAAACTCCAGGCAATCAAAGCAAATAGTATTAATATCACAGGATACAATAGACTAGTTGAAATAAGGTATATCCCTGATTGCGCTGCAGACCTGAATAGCTCCAATGCCGTGCCTATGTCCATTATAAGCGCAACACCTTCTTCCCTTTTTTGGCTCCTTTACAACGCTCTCGCATCTGATACCACTCTCTATTTTTTAGTTGACATTTACTCTATATATAATCTGATTTATGCGACATTAAATATTATTCGGTTTTTTTATACTATTTTTTATCTTTAAAATGTGCGTAATTATATAGATAAAGACATGGTAAATAAGATTATAAACGAGAGAAATAAGACAATACCAGAGATTGTATTAACAATAGATGCTTACTGCTATCGTTAGAGCAGCAATGTCTCCACAATCAAATATTTAACTATTCAATAATAGC
>JAOZPO010000001.1:9737-21940 GCA_029932715.1 Halobacteria archaeon
CGGGTGGCAGAAACCCCATTAGCTTCTCATACCCCCACTCTGCTATTTGCTCCTTCAATTCCTTGTTCACCTTCGCACGCTCGACAAAGAACGATACGAGTTCTTTAGCAAGTTCGTTCTTATCCCGCTCACCACCAGGTTCAAGCACCACGCAAACAGTCAGCTTATCACGTTGCATATCAGGACATACAACCAACCGATCTCTCTCGATGCCTATACACAAGCCCAACGCAGCTTTAAAGTACTTACGCTTGCCCCGTACCACAAAACTGCCTTTCTTTATGTATTCCCCTGTCGGCGGTGTCTTACTCACCTGCTCACCCGAAACGCAATAGCATTCGCCCTCGTAGAATCCGTATTTCCATAGATTAGAATACGAAGCTGCGAATTGCGCTATTGCTTTTAAATCAGTTTCTGAAACGTTTTTACCTCCTGTCTTCGCTATCACTACCGGTGCACCCTCTGCCTGCGTATGGAAAAATAGGTCTTCAGCGTCCATATACTTCTTCACAAGTATCTCATTTGTCGTTGCGTCTTTACCACCAAGCACGAGGACCCCTTCTGACGTCTCAAACCATCGGAACCGCTCGTACCACTCCTTCTTCACTCTCTTAATCGCTTCTTTCTTCTTTGGTACCTTTTCTGTCGCTATGTTTAATTCTCGCTCCTTCTCCTGCGCTATCTTCTGTTTCGTATCCTCTATCGCACGTTCCACACCCGCTCTTTTCTTACGCAGCACTTTCGCTCGTTCATAACACGCACCTGCGTTTTTATACAATGATACAGAACTATCAATCGTAAGCGTAATGTCCTCATCAGGCAGCGTCACTTGCACAAACTTCTTTTTATTCTGCATATCATGCAAAATACGCTCTATATCCGCATAATGCCCATAGATTAATTCCCCTTTTCCTATCCATGATTCCTCTTCCTCTTTGAACTTGCGAAATGCTTCTTCTTGCTCCTTCAACACATGCTCGTACTTACCTATTTGCTCGACACGTACATCCTGCGCATGCTCTTCTAACTCTTCTCCTATCTTCTCAGTAAAAAATTCGTCCACGGCATCGTTGAACGAAGCAAAAAACACCTTTTCACTGCTTTCATACGTGCTCAATTCAAACGGAAGAACGTCCACACGCTCTTGCTTTTCTATCACTATGTGCGGTCTCAACTGCTCATTTGTTATTATCGGCTCAAGTATTGCGAATATCGCCCCGTGAATCGCTTTTAGCTCTTGTTCCGTAAGCTCATCCGATTTTTTCGCCTTTACCACTCCTGCTTTTTCACACACTTCTTCTGCATACAGTCCACCCAGGTTCAAGTTCGTAGCAAGAACCCGTACCACGTCCTTACCCGGAACCGTAGATTTACACAGCGCTATCAACTCCTGCTCGTTCTGTGTCAGCGGATTTGCTCTTGTCGGTGGTCGTTTATATTTCTCACGGACTTTAATAACCCGAGACGAGAAGCTCTTTCTTCGCAATGGCATCAATATCTGCCCGGCTTCGTCTATAAGCACAATGTTACCGCGTGGCAGTAATTCCGCTATCAAATTGTACTTACCGTCCCAACGCTCTATCGTTATCGCTACTATTCGGTCGAAGTCAAGTTGCTGTATTTTATCTATCCTACCGCCACTGAGTCGTTTCCGCAGGTACATAGGGAAGTTAGACGGCATACGTGGCGCATGTCTTTTGTATCGTGTGATATGGATTCTCTTACCCGCTTCTATAACGAGGTCAATTGCTCCTTTATCCTTCTGACGCAGCTTTAGCCTTATCTCTTCTTTTCCTATCTGGTACACTTTCTCTACCCGTGCCCCAATAAGCTCTTGTAACTCGACCACGATCGCTGCTATGTCCACACTGCTCAGTGATTCTTTCATTTCTTAAAGAGGAGAAGAGTTAACAAAGGAAAAAACTGTATTTGTATAGCCGTCAAGAGCAATGTCACAGAGTTCCATATATACAGTTATGGACGAGGTGTTTCGCGAAGTTAAAAACCCGCCTTTTTTTTCGCTGCTAACGCCTTCTCATTTTCACCTGCATCAAAGCTAATCAAATCCAACTGCTTATACCCTCCAGTCGCAGTCCCGTAATCTGCCTTTGCACCAACAACTTTACCTGGTTTTGCGCTTGAACTCAACGTTAAAGCTCTACTCTGCCCCTTTTCAACGCTTTCTACCGGTTCAACATTAAATGTCTTCCTCTTCCTGAATTCCTCACGCTTACCCTTATTCCACTGGTTCACCGGTCGTAAATACCCCACCACACGTGAGTATACCTCAGTCTCCGCACCGCATTCCGGGCATGTATAAAACTCACCCGCTATATATCCATGAGTAGGGCAGACACTGAACGTAGGCGTAAAGGTAAAATACGGCAAATGATACAGCTCACAAATTTTACGTATTAAGTTCTTTATTACTTCCGGGTCTCCGACTTTCTCACCTGCGAATATATGTAATACTGTACCCCCGGTATATTTTATCTGTATTCTGTCCTGCAAGTCCAGCGCCTCGAAGATGTCATCTGTGTAATTTACCGGTAATTGCGTAGAATTAGTATAAAAAGGCTCGGCTCCTGCCTTATACTCTTCTTCGTTAGCACAGATGATCTCCGGATTCTTATCTTTGTCTATCCTCGCCAGCCTATAAGAAGTGCCCTCTGCTGGCGTTGCCTCAAGATTATAGTTATTCCCCGTCTCTTTCTGGAAATCCAATAATTTAGCTCGCATAAAATCCAATACCCTTATTGTAAACTCCCTGGCTTTATCTGATGCAATATTCTCGCCCATCAGATTCAAGCAGGCTTCATTCATACCCAATAAGCCAATAGTAGAGAAATGATTCTTCCAGTATTCATCAAAACGCTCTTTTACACCTCGTAAATAAAAGCGAGTATATGGATAAAGATGTTCTGCCGTAAATTTCTCTAAAACATCCCTCTTTATCTCCAGGCTCTCCTTTGCCAGTTCCATCAATCGTTCTAAAGAAGCGACAAAATCGGATTCGTCTTTTGCTAAAAAGCCAAGTCTCGCCATGTTTATTGTGACTACACCAATAGAGCCGGTTAAAGGATTCGAGCCGAAAAGCCCGCCGCCTCTTACTTCTAATTCTCTATTATCTATCCGTAACCGACAGCACATGCTTCTGGCATCCTCGGGGTTCATATCAGAATTGATAAAATTACTGAAATACGGTACGCCGTACTTTGCTGTGAGTTCCCATAGACCTTCCAAATTCGACCAGTTAAAGTCCTTAGTGATGTTGTAGGTAGGTATAGGGAACGTGAAGACTCTACCTTTTGCATCTCCTTCTGCCATTACTTCTAAAAATGCCTTATTGAATGTCGCCATCTCCTCCTGGAAGTCACTATACGTCTCTGCTTGTACTTTCCCCCCTATAATTACGCCCTGATCGGCATAGTATTTGGGAACCGTCAAATCTAATGTGATGTTCGTAAACGGGGTCTGGAATCCTACCCTCGTAGGGACATTGATGTTAAATAAGAACTCTTGCAATGCCTGCTTCACTTCTTTATAGCTCAAGTCGTCATAGCGTATAAAAGGTGCGAGAAGCGTATCAAAATTTGAGAACGCCTGCGCACCCGCTGCCTCACCCTGAAGCGTATAGAAGAAATTCACTACCTGTCCCAAAGCGCTATGTAGATGTTTAGCAGGTTTGCTTTCTATCTTGCCCTCTGCACCCCTGAATCCCTCTACCAACAGGTCAAACAGGTCCCAGCCCACACAATAAACAGAAAGAAGGTTCAGGTCGTGTATATGGAAATTGCCATTTAAATGCGCCTCCCTGACCTCAGGCGGGTAAATTTTAATCAGCCAGTAGATTTTACTTATCTCCGATGATACATAATTGTTTAAACCCTGTAAAGAGAACGTCATATTGCTATTTTCATTCACCTGCCAGTCTACCTTATCTAAATATTGGTCTACCAGGTCAACATTCGCCCTCGCTGTGATCTCCCGTATGCCCGCATGCTGCTCTCGATAGATGATGTACGCCTTTGCCGTTTTACGATACGGAGAAGATAACAGAATCTCCTCTACTACATCTTGTATCTCCTCCACGGTAGGTACATCACGTGGAATCGCCTGTTGTGCTAAATTCAAAACTTTTAACGTTAGTTTCTGCGCTATCTCATGATTGAATTCTCCGGTTGCTGCCCCTGCTTTTGCAATCGCATTTGTGATCTTCTCCGTTTCGAATTTTACTAATCTCCCATCTCTCTTCTCTATCTTTTTAAACACAATTCCCTACCCACCTATACTTACACAAAACAATGATACTATAACTTTTATATTCGCTTCTGGATATAGGCAGAAAATCGCTGCTAAAAGGGAGCACTATGGGGTATCCCTCCAGGCAATTTCACTACACAGAGAGACCGTCCAAAAAGGGCATACACTCACATGTCCGTAAACTTGCCTTCTTCTATTTCCCTGAGGGCTTTCTTCACTTTACTCACGATTTCATCAAGCTTCTGCTGTGGAACACTCTCACGCCGCACAATGCCGGTTACGAGATCCACAAGTACACCCTGCGTCTCTCCTTTTTTATTCCTCGTGCTCACTCCAATTGCCTCAAAATCCTCAAGCACAACGGGACATTGACAGAGAACAATTGACGGTATTTTCACCTTCCTCAACACAAATCTGACTTTGTATATGAAATGTTCCCTTACGTTTCCATGATGTTCTATGAGAAGCTTATGTCTCCCAATTGTTTCTACTTCGCTGGGCAACAATCCGAAAGCTACTCCATGTCCACCTCCGGAAGGGGCATCAACCGGTGTGCCATCTCCTGCATTCAGTATTATTTCGCCTATGTTTACGCCTTTGTCCCTTAATTCCGTGGTCACCTCACATACTGGTTTCGGTACATGCCGGGGACCTGGAGACATTGCAGCCGCAATTACATCGTTCCGCCATGCTTTTGCAAATGTACCCCTCTGTGCAATCCCGCCTCCTAATCCCAGTGCTTGCCCTTTTCTGCATGCTACCAACTGCGTATCTCTACCAACTGCCATTGTACTTCATCCTATATTTTGCTCCTTATCACTTTAAGCAGCTCTTAAATCCTCTAATTTCGTTATTTTGCCGTTCTGCATGTGTGCTACTCTATCACAGACCATATCAACAAAATCGGTATCATGGGAGACGATCAAGAATGTAATGCCCAAATTCTCCCGTGCTACTCGTATAGAATCCGCAACATATCTCTTCGTTATCGGGTCCATTGTACCGGTTGGCTCATCAAGTATGGCTATTGCCGGCTCCTTCATCAACACCTGAGCGATAACTATCCTCTGCCTTTCACCTGCACTTAGTTGCGTATGCTCTTTAGGAAGGATCTCCTCTGCTTCCTCTTCGCTAAACCCTACTCCTTCTAATATAAACTTTACTTTTATCCGTGCAAGCTCTTCAGGTACCTTCACGCCTATGCAACTTGTAAGATTCTCTAACACCGTCTTCTCGGGATACAGGGAATATTCCTGATGTAACATAGCCACGTGTGTCGCCGCTTGCTCGCCCACTCCGGGGGTAGTCGCACTCCATGCAATCCACACACCTGTTTCCGCTACCCGTGACACATCAATCCATTTTTCGCCTGCTCTTATCTTAACCGAACCACCGGTCACAGGATCTATTTGTGTTATAATCCGTGCTAAGCTCGTTTTACCCGAGCCACTTACTCCTAATAGCCCAAATATCTCGTTCTCATTTATTGTTAGCGAGACATCATCCACTGCCTTCACCATCCCGCGCCATACAGAGTAGTAGTATTTCTTACAATGCTCTATGCTTATCTTTGGCTCCCCTATTTTCTTATACTCTTCACGCTCCAGGGTCCCAACTTGCTTCTCAAATTCTTCTACTACCTCTTTTGAATCTCCATATTTCACCATCTCTCCATGGTCAAGCCATAATGTCTTTTCTGTTAGTTCGTCAATCACGTAAGGCCAGTGAGAAGTAACAACCATAGCCATTCCTTCCTTTGTGCTGTCTATAAGCGCTTTGTGCACGAGCTTTGCCGTCTCATAATCTAACGTACCCGTAGGCTCGTCAGCTAACAACAACATAGGGTCTAAAGCAAGTTGTCTCGCGAGCACTACCCTCTGTTTCTCGCCACCGCTAAGGTCACTCGCTGGGAATGTAATTCGATGTATCATTTTCACTGCCTTCAGCAGATCATAAGCTCTCCTAAATCTCTTATCCTTTGGATATTTTCTGCTTTCCAATGCCTGTAATACGTTATACATAACTGTATCATCACCGTATAGCCCAAAAGTACGCTGTAGCATGATAGCGACACTTTTTCTCACTTTCTTCCTCGCTTCGTTATCCTGCCAGTAATTTATCTCCTTCAATTCCAGCTCTGTTCCACACTTGATACACGCTTCTCCTGCTTTACTCGGCATCCCGACCCATCCACATGATGGGCACATTGCCACTCTGAAGATTATCTCTCCAGAGGTAGGAGCGTATTCCTCTGTACCCCTTAGCATGTGAAGTAAAGCGGATTTACCCGATCCGCTCTTCCCGAGCAGCCCTAACGACTTTCCTTCTTCTACATTCACACTTACGTTCTTCAGAACCTCTTTGCCATCGAATTCCTTGCATATATCACGGATTTCCAAGAATGGCTCCTTTTCACCCATTTTTCCTTTCTCCCTTTTTCATATCAATATCAATGAGCAATGATCTATCGATTTATTGCTCCCTCAAATCCTCTATCTCCGTTACTTTTCCCATATCCATCTTCGCTATCCTATCACATACCTTCTCAGCGAATTCAAGATCATGCGTAACAATCACGAAAGTAATGCCCAAATTCTCTCTCGCACGTATTATCGTCTCTCCAACATATTTCTTCGTTACCGGGTCCATTGTACCCGTTGGTTCATCAAGAACTGCAATATTAGGCTCTTTCATTAATAACTGCGCAATCAATATCCGCTGTTTCTCACCTACGCTTAGCTCCTGATGCGATTTTGGTAGTATCTCCGCTATTTCGTCATCAGCGAAGCCCACACCGTTAAGTACGAACTTTACCTTCATCTTTGCCAGGTCTTCTGACATATTTAGACCTATACCGTGCGTGAGGTTATCCCAAACTGAGAGTTTTGGTATCAACGAGTATTCTTGATGTAACGTACCCACAAAATAATCTTTCCACTCGGTCGTGCCACCTTGAATTACGCCATCCTTTACGAAAGTGCCAGAATCTTCCTTTGACGCCTCATACCACCTATCGCCGACTCTTACCCACACCGTACCACCGGAACCAGCATCTAAATGACTTACAATCCGCATTAAACTCGTCTTTCCCGCACCGCTATGCCCCACGACCCCAAATATCTCGTGTTCATTTATATCAAACGAAACATCATCCACTGCCTTTACCACTCCTCGCGATGCAGAGAGATAATACTTCTTAAGTCTTTCTATCCTTATCACCGGATCACCGAATTTTTTATACTCCTCTCGCTCTATTTCCCCTACTTCCTTCTCAAAATCCGAGACCACCTTCTCCGTATCGCCATATTCAACTATTTCACCCTTATCGAACCATACCGCTTCTTCTGTCAGGTCTCTAATCACATAGGGCCAGTGAGAAGTAACGAGGAACGTTGTTCCTCCCCGTGTCGTATCTACCAGTGCACGATGTACCACCTTTGCCGTCACGTGGTCTAACGTACCAGTGGGCTCATCGGCTAAAAGTAGAATTGGTGCCAGTGCCAACTGCCTCGCAAGCACCATTCTCTGCTTCTCGCCACCACTGAGGTCCCTCGTGTCCGGCATATTTACACGGTGTAGCATCTTTACCGATTCCAGAATCTCATATACCTTCTTCATCCTTTTACTTTTTGGGTATTTTGAACGTTCCAACGCCTCTAAAATGTTCCAGATGACACTCTCATCACTGTATAGGGCGAAACTACGCTGTAGCATAATAGCAATTGCACTCTTTAATGTCCGCTTCATATCCATATCTTGCCAGAAATTTACCTCCTTAAACTCAAATTCCGTACCACACTTAGGACACTTCTCTCCTACCCTGCTTGGTCCTTCTATCCATGTACATGTGGGGCAATACGCCAGCCGGAATATGACTTCGCCGCTATCCGGTGCATACTCGTCCGTACCCCGGAGCATACGAAGTAATACTGATTTTCCAGCTCCGCTCTTTCCTAATAGCCCTAAGGGCTCCAGCTCTTTTATATCCAGACTCACGTTCTTCAATACCACTTTATCCTCGAATTTCTTGCTCACGTTCCGAACTTCTATAAACGTCTCCTTCTCTCCGTCCATTTCCCCTTACCTCTGTCTACCTTCTGTATATATATGTTTACCTTTGAAAGTAATAAGGGACTTGTTCCCGATATTCATAACGCATAAAGATGCAACTTTCATATATATTTAGGTTAAGCATCATTTCTCCAATATATGTTTAAACATCATTTGTTCAGTTAAAAAACTTTTCTATTTTTCTCTCTCACCGTCTCTTCTTTAACACCACTATATCTGGTCTCGGAGAAGCTTTAGAACCTGCAAACTCACGTTTGCAATGCTCACATAATTCCCGCGCTGTAAGCGTAACGACTTCTTCCGATCCCGGCAACTTCCTCGCGTAGATAAACTCTGGCTCTACTCCCACTGATTTACTTAACTCGCTCAGTATTGTCACTATCTTCTCTTTAAACACATCCACATCTTCGCCCTGCAGCCCTCTCAGATCAGCAGCGAAGCCAATACAGCCGCATGCCATCCCAAATACTTTCGCCTCTGGTACGAATATGTTCCCTACTAAAGTCCTCAGCCCTTCCTCGAGCCTTCGCCTGCTCTCTCTTATTTCCCCCTTCACTTTTCTATCACCTTCAATACCTTACTCGTTAGTTCATCGCAATAGTGACATTCGTTACATATCTTATTGCAGCTCTTCCATTTGTTTATACTGCCATCCAGGAGTGCATTATCCACGTAAAACATATATCTGAGTTCAGAAGGGCAATCAAGAACTTCAAGCAGGTTCCCCTTGAGCTCCCTGTGGTGATATGCTTCCATGCAATTTAATATCCAGCTCACTGCATTTGCCCTACCCGACATTTTGAAATTATCAATGCCTATCGCCTCATACTCCTTCAAGTCCTCGGGTCTTATCCAGGGCGACAGTATAATTTGCGCGGGGTCTCGTACTCTGATGGATATGCACTTATCGAAATAGTAATCACCAAAGGTGCTCTGGGGTTGCGGGGATAATGCACGAGAAGCAGTTATATGAGAGAATAAGTTAAAATGCGCATGTCTGAACGGGCATTTGTACAGGCAACCTTCATTTACTATCAGCCTGAGATCGCAGTGAACTGCTTTCTTTATCGCTTCCAACATTTCAAAATCCCTGTTTATGTTCGTATCTACGGTAATTGAATCTGCACCAAGCATCTCGAAGAACTCAGCACGTTGTGGTGAATCAACATGCGCCACGCAAGAGATGACGGTCTGCAGCGAGTTTTCTCGTAAAAGTTCAACAAGATACGGCTCTGCCACCGTAACACCGTCAACTCCTGCTTTATCCAGTTCGTTGAAATACCATTTAAACGTCTTGTAAGCATGGTAAGTCAAATGGTAGCCGCCCAAGCAGGAGGCATTCATTACGACATTCAGCTTTACGTTATGCTGATGTGCATAAGCAGTTTGCTCCTTTATCTCATCAACAAGCGCGGCATGTAACGTCGCTCTTCCGCTGCCCATAATATCAGGCGAGCCTGCCATATATACCTCGCTAACGTCTTTCAGACCTTCGGATTCTTTATACTCCAGTATCTCTTTCAAAGCTGCGAAATGCCCTGGATGTGGTAATATCAGTCTCATTTTCTTATAACGGTTAAAGCATCCTTTGTAAGTTCATCACAATAACCACACTCGCCACAGACCTTCCGGCAGCGCTTCCAGTGTTCTATGGCACCGTCAAGCTTTTCATTGTCTATATAAAACATATACCTCAGCATTTGCGGGCAATCAAGGATTTCGAGCAGATTACCTCTGAACGAGCGGTGAGAATAGAACCTCATGCAGTCTATTATCCAATTCACCGCTTTCGTCCGTCCGGAAAGTTTGAAGTTCTTTATACCAATAGCTTCGTATTCCTTTATGTCTTCTGGTCTAATCCATCCGGACTTCAATATTTGCGTGGGGTCTCTCAATCGGATGTTTATGCACTTATCAAAATAGAAGTCAGGAGCGAACAGAGGGAAGCGAGGTTGGTTTAGACTGCTGAGATGCGATGCGAGATTGTAATGCGAATACCTGAAAGGGCACCGATACAAACATCCTTCATTCACAATCAGCTTAATTTCGCAGTTAACCGCCTTTACTATCCCTTTTAATAGCTCAAAATGCCGGTTTATATTCGTGTCTATTGTTATCATGTCAGCACCGAGGTCTTCAAAGAATTTGGCTCGCTGTGGCGATTCGACATAAGACAAAACAGACACGATGGTCTTCATAGGATAGTCACGCAGAAGCTCTACAAGGTACGGCTCCGCAACTATAACGCCATCAACTCCAGCCTTGTTCAATTCGTTAAAGTACCACGTGAACATCTTATAACCCTCAAAGCTCAGGTGTTGACCGCCAAGACATGTAGAATTCATCGCGATACTCAATCTTATACCGTGCTGATGCGCATATTCGGTCTGTTCCCGTATCTCTTCGATTAGTGGTGCATGCAACACGCCTCTCCCGCTTCCCATCACTTCCGGAGAGCCGCCCATGAAAACTTCTTCCACTTCATTCAAGCCCTCAGCTTCTTTTACTTCTAATATGTCCTTCAAAGCGGGAAAATGCCCTGGATGTGGGATTATTAATCTCGTCATATACTGCTTGCTAATTATATTTCCGTATTTAAATAAAAATGCAAACGGAATGTATGATGCGATAAGAGAGAGATAAAAGAAGCTTTTTGCTTTTTTATTTACAGAAGCAAGGTCATATATAATAAAAAAAACAGAAGGGGGAAAAGATATATGGAAGAGAAGCGTGATTTTGGCGATTTGGAGAGAGAAGTAATAGAGAAGGGCAAATGTGCGCTTTGTGGTGGCTGTGTTGCTACGTGTAGATTGCTCGATTACGGCTATCTCAGTGTGGACTTTTCTAAGGAAAGACCGGTGATAAGAGAAGGGCAGCAGTGCCCACCGGATTGTGGATACTGCTATCACCAATGCCCGAGGGTAGAGAAGCCGGCATTGAGGGAAGGATTTGAGGAGATGTATGAGGTAGTCAGCACGGACGAGGAGATAATAAATGCTTGTCAGGACGGGGGTGTGGTTACCTCGCTATTAGCTTATGCCCTTGACGATGCATTAGTAGAAGGCTGTGTAACGGTAGCGGATAAAGGAGAATGGAGACCGGAAGTGCAAGTGGCGATGGATAAGGCAGGGTTGATAAAGGGCGCGGGTAGCAAATATACGCCTGCGGCAGCGCTTACCGGTATAGCAGATGCTATCTTGACATACGACCTGTGGAGTGTCGCTCTGGTAGGGACACCATGCGACATGGTATCGTATGAAAAGATGCTCGTTGTGGGGCGGGGCACGCACAATGCACATAACTTCTCATCGCATATAAGATTAAGAATAGGGCTATTTTGCATGGGCAGCTATGGGTATGAACAGCTAATGAAGACGTATCTTGAAGAGGAGCATGGCATTGATATAAACGAGGTGACGAAGATGCAGATTAGCGACAATGTTTTACACGTGTATACAGGAGATAAGGAGCTGTTAAGTGCAGGGATCGAGGATATAGCGGATTATAAGCGAGATGGCTGTAAAGTATGTGAAGATTTTACAGGGTTGTTTTCTGACATAAGTGTTGGAAATGTGGGTTCACCCGAAGGTAAGTCATCGGTTATAGTTCGCACTGATTTTGGTAAGGAGGTATTTGAAGGTGCTCTTGAGCGTGGTTATATAGAAGCGAAGCCGATAGAGCCTTCAGGCGCTGATTTGATACACAGATTGATGAAAGAGAAGAAAGAAGCAGGAATTGCGGAGAAGGGACGGAGGAAGAAAAAGATGGAAGAGGGCAAAAAATAAAAACCTTTATGGCTGACAAAAGCCAAGATAAGTAAACCTTTTTATGTACTGTGAATATATATTCATATAAGGGGGACGAAGAAG
>JAOZPO010000079.1 GCA_029932715.1 Halobacteria archaeon
ATCTCAAAACTTTTCTCGGATATTCTGTTCAATTCTAACGCATCGAGAACTTTGTCAATCAGAAATTCCCTCGTAAATGCTTCTGGCTCCGCCTTCTCTTTCATAAATTCCGCGCGAAGTTCCTTACCTTCGTCAAAGACTTTACTTTTACCATCCAGTGTAAGCCGTTCTTTAATATCTATTAATATTTCAGCAGTATCCGCCGGATTCATATTATTTCCGTCTCTACCCTCACCCCTTCAATCATCGGAGGATTAAAAAAAGAGTCAGAGATATGATTTCCTCTCTCTCTCCTTCTGCTCCTTATACCTCCTTCTTAGAATAGGGTCGCTGCTCATACGCTCTATTTCCCGGTCCAGCATATCATCTAACTTCGCTTGCTTTTCTGATACGTAATCACGGCAAAGCGAATGTGTGGAATCAGAAGAATACTGCTGTACACCTGCCATAATAATAGCCAAATCCTTCTTTTTATGCGACTGTGGTGAGATCATGCCAAAGGGGACTGGTGCTCCCGACCCTAAAAGTTCTTTTAAATCATTATCAATCTTCCCTACTTCTAACCCAAATCCTGTTACCTCATTACTACCGGTATGCTCCATCTTTAACTGCCAGAGCCTCTCAGAAGTACCGATGAACATATCATACCTGCCTTTTGGATTCTGACCAGCCAGCACTCTCCAGGCTTCCTTATCTTTGCTCTTATCCCAGTTCTCCTTTAATATCCGTGCTATCTCTGCTGATGTTTTTATCCCCATTTCTTATGCCTCCATGTACTGAATATTGCTTTATTAGAATATAAAGCATTGGTATTTGTATATAATAAAAAAGCGCGAGATTTTACCTGATTAACACAAATGCAAATCACACTTCCCTTTACGCAAACTAAACATAACGCCAGGGTCAGGATTTGAACCTGAGCGTCCCTTACGGGACAGTGACTCTCGAGGCCACCGCATTTGTCCGCTCTGCCACCCTGGCTCCTCACACTTAGTTTAAAAAATCTCCTTATCTTTTGATAAAACTTTACCCACTGATTTTTTTCATGGTCCCCCACACAACACACACTGCTTCTGTCTTTTTTGCTGTTGATGTATCTACATATAAAAGTTACTGTAATGATAGAATGCTATATGATTCAATACATGCAGTGCTTCTTTTAGACATAAGCGAAAAGAGAGATATTGACAGGATATGAAGAGATGAGCACAGGGATATTAGGTGCGGGACTCACGGGATTGACACTTGGAAATCTCATAGCAGATTGCGAGATATTAGAAAAGAGTAGCGAGTGTGGCGGGTTATGCCAGTCCCTGGAAGAAGAAGGTTTTACCTTCGACTGGGGCGGCTCGCATATTATATTCTCTAAAGACACTGCGGTTCTGGATTTTATGCTCGAAAAGCTCGGTGATAACGTTGTGAAATGCAGGAGGAACACAAAAATATTGTATAAAGGCAATTATGTGAAATATCCGTTTGAAAATGGCCTGTCCGACCTACCATTACTGGATAATTTCGAATGTCTCAAAGGTTTCATCGAAGCTTTGATCTGTAACAATATCTGTAACAATAGCCCCGGTAATTTTAATGACTGGCTCCACACTACTTTTGGTGATGGGATAGCGGAAAAATATCTCGTGCCCTATAATGAGAAGATTTGGAATTATGATCTGTCTAAAATGGGCACATGGTGGGTAGAAGGAAGAGTCCCAAAACCGCCCGTAGATGATATTATCAAATCGTCACTTGGAATTGAGACAGAGGGATACACACATCAATTATACTTCTACTACCCCAAAGAAGGCGGTATAAACGCTTTGATCAAATGTTTAGAACGCGAATCTAAGGATAAGCTAATAAAGAAATTCGATGTGAACTCAATCAAACGAGATAAAGACGGCTGGATTGTATCGAATGGTAGAGAAAAGAGGCGATATGATAACATTATAGCAACGCACCCGATTTTTGATCTTATTCACTCACTGGATGATGTTCCTGCTGAGGTTTACAATGCACTTCACGAACTGAAATACAACTCTCTTATCACTGTAATGCTTGGGCTAAGTGTGGCGCAATCAAACGATTATTCATGGTTGTATATACCAGACAGAGATTGTCTCGCGCATAGAGTTGCATTTCCATCGAATTACAGTAAATTCGTGGCGCCTGAAGGAAAGAGCGCAGTTGTCGCAGAGATAACGTATAATAGCAGTGATTCCGTGGATATGTTATCTAATGATGAGATATTAAGCCGCACGATAGAAGAATTGCATAAAAGAGAGATTATAAATAGGGATACCGTATGCTTCAGCAAAGCGAAGCGAACAAAGTACGCTTATGTCATTTATGATTTAGATTATGAGAAGAATATGGGTATGATAAAGCGATTTTTAAACGAGAGAGGGATTCACCTTGTCGGGCGGTTTGCGGAATTTAAGTATCTTAATATGGATGCTTGTGTGCGTAATGCACTGGATTTTGTAAAGGTGATGCGTACGTAATGAGTAAGAAAATATCTGTCGTCATCCCGACGTATAATGAGGAGCGATATATAGGGAGATGCTTGAAGAGTCTTGTAAATCAGACATTGCACCGTGAAGAATTTGAGATCGTGGTTGTGGACGGAGGAAGCGAGGACAGAACAGTAGAATTAGCAGAAGGATATGCTGATGCTGTGATACATCAGAAGAGCGAAGGTGTCGGAGGTGCGAGAAACGACGGTGTAGACAGAGCGAGGGGGGAAATTATCGCGACTACTGATGCAGATATAATCCTGCCAGAAGAGTGGCTTGCACGAATATGCGCTGATTTCGACTCTAATAGAAGAGTGGTTGCCGTTTACGGGCCGATAATCCCTATTGAAGATATATTTAAATACCAGTTCTTAATCGGGTTGTTTAATAAAGTTGCGTATCTATCTGCCAGGATGCGGGTCTTTTATGCCACTCTTGGCTCAAATACGGCGTTCCTCAGGCGTACATTCATGCAGATAGGTGGATATACAGATTTACCGGCGGGCGATGATTATGAAATCGCACTGCGGCTTAAACGAGAAGGTAGGATATACTACGATCCAGAGCTATACGTGGATTTCTCCATGAGACGAATGCAGCAGTTCGGTATTTTACGGACTCTATACATCTGGGCGATAAATGCTGTATCTGTAAAGCGAGACGGGACAGCAAAGGTGAATTATACACGGCAGATATATTATAGATAGTGGTTTCTTTGTTAGTTTGCAAACCTGATGAATTCGTTCAGCTTCTTCTGCGCACTACCATCTTCTAATATCACGCGTGCAACTTCAAAACCTTGCTCTATCGTTTCCGCCTCTTCCGCTGCGAATATAGCAGATGCAGCATTTAGTAACACCACATCTCTTTTTGCCCCTTGCTCATTACCGCTCAAAATATCAGTCAATATCTTCGCACCCTCTTCCTTAGACCCACCCGCTATTTCGTCCGGGGACGCATATTTAAGACCGAAATCATAGGGCTTTATGAAGTAAGTTGTTATCTCGCCCCCTTCCAGTTGTGATACTTTTGTCTTACCGGAGATGGAGACTTCATCCAGACCCGGCTCGCCATGCACGACTAATGCCTTCTTAAGCCCTAAGATGCGAAGCACCTTTGCTATCTTCTCTGTAAGCGATGCGTCATAAACGCCGATGAGCTGGTGTGTGGCATTCGCAGGATTCGTCAGTGGACCCAGGATATTGAAAACCGTTCGTATTCCCAGCTTCTGTCTTACTTCCATTACGTTCTTCATCGCCTTGTGGTGCACAGGTGCAAACATGAATCCAATGCCCACTTTCTCTATACTTTCTGCTATCTTTTCCGCTGGAAATGCTAAATTCGCACCCAGTTCCTCTATCACATCTGCGCTACCACATTTTGACGTTACTGACCGGTTACCATGTTTTGCCACGGGAACCACGCAAGCAGTGATGAAGGCAGCAGTGGTGGAGATATTGAATGTTTTTATCGTATCGCCACCAGTACCGCAAACGTCCACGCTTTTAGCCACCTTTGGGTTTATTCGCAATGCCATAGTACGCATAACCGTTGCGAATGCCGCTATCTCTTCTTCGGTCTCACCTTTCATTCTCAGTGCTGCTAAAAATGCAGCGGTCTGTAATTTCTCCGCATCTCCACTCATTATCGCTTGCATTGCCGCTTCTGCTTCGTTCGCGGTTAGATTCTCTCCTTCTACTACTTTGCCAAGATATTTTTCGAGCATTCTTACATCTTCTTCTTCTTAACCCAAAAAATAAATAAGGGAGTTAAAAAAAAAAGTTCCCTCTCTCATTCCATTATCTTCTTAAGTTCTGGAATTATCCGGGGATACCCCACAGCCATCATGTGGCAGCCCGCTGCCGGTGTGCCTTTAAGATGCTCCAGGAACCCGGTAAAGAATTCTACGTTTACCCTGTCCACCTCTTCCTTCCTCTTCTCTTTATCCTTTATCTCTTTCGTCTTCCTCATGGCTTCCAGATAATCCGGTGGCACATCCACGCCTGCAACGAATTTATCGAAGAAATCCGCCTGGCCGAAAGTCCTTGCAGGGAATATGCCTACCAGAACAGGAGTATCTACATTACCTAACTCGTCAAAGAACTTATCCAGCACATCAGTGTAGTAAACGACCTGAGTTTGCAGGTATTCCACGCCGGCTTTTATCTTTCGCCGCACCTTAGCGACTTCAGCTTTCAAATGTGCCGCTCCTGGCGCCGCTGCACCACCCACGTGCAGTTTCGGTGGGTCTTCTATCTCATTACCTCCAAGGTCTTTGCCCTCGTCCACTACCGTCCTGATCATCTTGATCAATGTGGTTGAATCCAGATCGAATACCGGCTTTGCATCCGGCGTATCACCAAGTGAAACGTGGTCGCCTGCTAACGCTAAGATATTCTTCAGTCCTAATGTACCTGCACCAAGCACATCAGATAGAAGTGCCATACGATTCCTGTCCGCACACCTTAACTGATAAACACATTCCATTCCTGCTTCTTCCTGTATTTTATACGACGCCGCCATGCTGTTGACATAGGCGAAACTCTGGGGATTGTCGGTTACGTTACATGCTACCACTAAACCCTTCAGCTCTTTTGCCATTCTAATCGGCTCGTTTACGTTCCCCGCTTTTTCCGGCTCTAACTCACCTGTGAAGACATACTCCCCCTCTTTCAGCTCTCTCATCAAATCGCTATAAACTTCATCTCCCATTTTTCACATCACTCTCCTTCTTTACTTCTCCTCTATCTTTGGCCTGCCGAGCAGAGGCAGATATGCCGGTAGAGACCCAAGCATCATAGCCACAGGATTTACCTCCTTCTCTATCTCGAACAGTCGTGGCCGCTTCGCTTTGCTCCATTGGTGTGGGTCATTTATCTGCTCGAATCTCTTAATATCCCCAAGCTTCTCCATTCGTTTGTATATCTTCACCCATGCGCAGTCCTTATCAGGGTCTACCTCACATTTGTCATCTTCTCGCACACCACCGCAGGGACCGTTCATCAAACCTTTTCCGCACGCGGTCAGCGGACAGATTCCCGCCGTTTTGCCCAATTCACACATTCCACATGACTGACATGTCTCCTTAAACTTTGTGGGACCACCGCCTACAAGCCCCAGTGCATCGTTTGCCGGTATTACTTCCTTCGTGATTCCCATTGTCTCATCTGTATATTCTGTCACCACTTGCACTCCGTCACCGCAACTCATCATTAACAGGGCATCGCTGTTCTCAAGCGCCGTTCGGTTCTTTACCAGATACGCCGCACTCATGTCAATTTCGCATGCTGATATACCTAAAGGCAGGATAATCTTCGTAACGCTCTTACCTTCCTTCGTAAGCTTCTCCGCCATATCATTTACCGCTTTCTTGTCGCCGGTACCATAAAAGGTAGCACAACCGCCACAGCCCATTACTACTACTTTCTGTTTCCCATCGAGATAACCCAGAATTTCTTCCATCGGTTTTTGCTCTTGCGCAATCATTTTATTCCTTTCTTTATATAACCTCCAATGTTATATGACGGAGAAGGGTAATATATAAATTTTTCTATTTTTGCTCCTGTCGCGAATCGTAAAAAAAAGAAAAAAAAGAGGGATGTTTTGTTTGTTACGTGGCTCCTCTCCTTCACTCCACCACTTTCTTGAGTTCGGGAATTATCCGCGGGTATCCAACAGCCATTATGTGGCATCCAACAGCCGGTGTTCCCTTTAGATGCTCCAGGAACCCTGTGAAGTATTCTATGTTAACTCTGTCCACTTCCTCCTTCCTCTTCTCCTTGTCCTTTATTTGCTTCGTCGCTTCCAGGTTTTTAAGGAAATCCGGTGGAACATCTACACCTGTAACGTTCTCATCGAAGAACTTCGCTGCACCATACGTCTTTGCGGGGAATATCCCAACCAGAATCGGCGTCTCAATGTTTAAATCTTTCACTCCCTTAAAGAACCGGTCTATTGTCTCAGGCAAGTAGACGACTTGAGTTTGGAAGAATTCCGCACCGGCAAT
>JAOZPO010000080.1 GCA_029932715.1 Halobacteria archaeon
TTCAACCAGGATTTTACCACCACATTTCTCTATTATCTGTTTCGTCAGCGCAATCCGAGACCAGTGGCAAATGACCCACTCGCTTCAATCTTGTGACCTCAATCTCTCTTTGAGAATAAGCAGTTTTTAACTACTCTATTGCATGAACGAAGATAGGGAATATGTCAACGTTTTTCAATTCCAGTCCACGTTTTTGAATGACTGATAATTTACGCATTTTCAATACCAGATTTGTAATTCGTAATTGATTTATCGAATTCTACATAAATTCCCGCCCCTTTATTCCTGATTAGCCCCATTTTACCCATTAACTGGTCCTCAGCCAGCACTCTTACTATTTTTAAGCCAAGTGTATCGGTTTTATAAATGTCAAGCTCTTCCGGAATCCCAACTCCGTTGTCTTTTACTGTTAATTTAATTCTGTCACCGGCGGATTCACGCATAGAAATTTCAATGCTGCCTTCGGTCATGCCAGTAAACGCGTGCTTTAACGCATTGGATACCAGTTCATTAATGATGAGTCCACAAGGTATCGCCAGAGAAATAGGCAGGGTAATGCCCTCTGCGGTAACCACGGGTGTAATTTTCATTTTAGCTTCTGCATAGATTTGTAACAGAAAAGTTAGCAATCTACGGATAGTACTGCCCATCTCGATCTGTTCTAAACTTTCGCTCTCGTAAAGTTGAGCATGTATAAGCGCCATCGTTTGAATCCTGCTGCGGCTGTCTAAAAGCGGCTCAACAATCTTTTTATCCTTTGCCTTCATTGCTTGCAGATTGAGCAGGCTGGAAATGATCTGGAGATTGTTTTTTACACGGTGGTGAATCTCGCGCAACAATACTTCCTTTTCACGCAGCGATGCTTCAATTTTCTCCTCCGCACGCTTACGTTCGGTGATGTCTCTCCTCAAATCCACGAATTTTATTATCTCTCCATTGTCATCAAATATCGGTGCGCTCTTTATAGAATAGTACTTCCCAAATCTCGCTTCATACCTGTCGTATGATTCTACCTTTTTCGTTTCTAATGAGTTCATGCAAGGACATTCTTCACCTGGACTATCCGCACCGCTAATGATTTGATAGCATTTTTCCCCTATTACTTCCTCTTTGCTCTTTCCAAGAAGTTTCAGCCCACTCTCATTTATGTTTTCTATATTGTAATCTCTGTCAATTATCAGCATGACATCTTCCAAAGAATCGAATGAATTACGCCAATCTGCCTCGGCATCTCGTAATAAATCCTCCGCCTGCTTGTGCCCTGTAATTTCCTGCTTCAGTTGTTCATTTGCTTTCATCAGTTCCTTTGTCCGCGCATCAACTCGCTCTTCCAATTCCTTGTTCAGTTCTCGCAGTTCTTCCCTCCCCTTCGCAATCCTCTCACTTAACGTAGCAACCACAAAAGCGATAACTATAAACATAATAACTCGAAAATAGTCGTTGGCAGTCACCATTTCCACCCTACCAAAAATGTGGCTGAAGAGTATCAATAAGGCTAAAAATATCGCCACCGCTAAACCTTTTCTTCTCCACCATATACATGCCAGAATAATAGGAATGTAAAAGAAGTGTGTAAAAACAGTGTCGGTTTCAAGTATCGCGTGAAAATAATAAGTGAGAATGCAAGCGCCAGCTAAAAGGATAGATATCACCATAATTTTGTGTTTCTCTTCTTGTTCAACCATTGCACCACTCACACCCACTCTTTTGCTTGATGATTGTTATGTTATATATTTAAATACTTTATGGTGAGTGAACAGGCAGCGTAAAACAAACCGTGCACCCCTTCTCTGATTCTATCCAGATACGGCTCTCGTGCACCGCGATTATCCGTTTCACGATGGTTAAACCTTTCCTTTTCTCCATATCATTATTTTATGCCTTTTCCTCATGTTGACATCGCGCATGATCCCTCTAAAGCCTACAAGCCGGCTTGCTTTGTTGAAAATGGGCGCAATGCTTGTTTCCTGCTTTCTGATCGAGCCATTTTTATGTAATAGCTTTATTGGTATGTTTGCTATGCGTTTTGGCTCTCGTGTAAGATCCTCTAACAGCGTTCTAATTCTCTGCTCCTCTTTTGCATCATCTGGAGGGAGGAACTCAAATAATGTACAATTAAAAACATCCTCAGGTTTATAACCAATTTTCTCTTCTATTTGTGGACCGCAAAAAGTAAATCTGGCTAATGTATCCATCTCCCAGGGCAATTCCACTATCCCCTCCACCAGTCCCTTATTATACCTATTTTTAACCTCTTCCAGCAGCTCTCTTATCTTCCGCTTCTCCACTATCTCTCGAATGCTGTTCGCCAGTTCTCCACACGGAAGGGCAAGGTTGGCACTCTTTACTATGTATCTATTAGCTCCTTTGTTCAAAGCGTCCATAGCTACCCTCTCCTCTCCCTTCCCTGTGAATATAATAAAAGGTGTCTCGTTTCCCGCTTTCCTCAACGCCTCCAGTAATTCTATACCATCCATCCCCGGCATCTTGTAATCAGAAATAATAGCATCAAAATTCTCCTTCGACACTTTATCCAGCGCTTCTTCAGCCGAAAGTACACTATCTATTTTAAAGTCTTTACCACCCATCCGGTTCAAGAAATAGCTTGTTAACTCTATGATCCCTGCATCATCTTCCACATGCAAAATCCGTATTGTGCTTAGGCCATTCAACATGTACAACATGCAATTAATAGGACTAATCGAATATAATAATGTCGTACATTGTAAATTATATTTAAAACAATTGACATTTTTTTCCAGTATTCAGAAAGTCTTAAATAAAACTGGTTCTTATCTTGTTTTATAAATGTTGATAACCATGACCCGGCTAACGAAACAAAGAGCATTTAAGATGGTGGAGGACAATTTAAGGGAACTGACATATAAGCAGAGACAGAGACATGACATTTCTGCGCAGCGGATTGCAGCTCTCGTGATACTAAGCGAGTTAATCCTTATCCTCTTCCTATTCCTTATCTCCTCTTCTGGTTGGACTCCACTCGGGATAGTCATCTGTGCGATGATTGTGGGCTCGTTTATAACAAATGTGATATGGTTAGTCCTTATGAGGCGAGAGATAAGGCTAATGGATACGGAATGAGAAGTGTTTTATTTCCACTCCTTATCTATCTCCTTCTCTTCTTCATGATTCAGTCTGTGCATAATCTTCTCCTCTGTGTCACCGTAACCATCACCATCTGCGTCACTTTTGCCACTCATCTCTTTCTCATAAACGTACCGAAAAGCTTGTGTTGGGTTCTGAGAGATTGAGATACTCCCGGCTATAGTTATAATTATTAGAACTGTTTCCTTTCTTTTTGGTGTAGGGAGATGAGCAACGAAATCGCTTTTAAGCTATTAAAGAAGAAGATATACGAGAAGACGGGAATAGACTGCAGCTTATACAAAGATACATACCTAAAGCGGCGTATAGACCTGCGGATGAAAGCAATAGGGGTTGGCACCTCTTACAACGAATACTACCGCTATTTAGGAAAGAATCCAGCCGAGTACGACACGCTTATGGACGGTATAACGATAAACGTCACGGAGTTCTTCCGGGACATAACGACGTTTGATGCGTTCAAAAACGATGTGATACCAGAGGTTTTAGCCTATAAGAAGAAGAGAAAGAGCAAGATAATACGTATCTGGAGTGCCGCGTGCTCCATAGGCGAAGAGCCGTATACGATTGGAATCATTCTGCACGAGAAACTTGGCACTGAGATAAAGAACTTCCTTATTTCTATACAGGCAACAGATTTAGACGCAAAAGCGTTGAATGTAGCGAAAGCGGGTATTTACGATGCCTCGGCACTGAAAAAGCTGAAGAAATTTATGGTATCCCGGTATTTCGATGCCGTTGAGGGTGGCAAATACCGCATAAAGAGCAATGTGAAGCAGCTTGTGAGGTTCCAGCAGCATGACCTTATATCAGGCAAGAAATTCTTGCATTTTGACGTTATCTTCTGCCGGAATGTCCTGATATACTTCGGTAAGGAGCTTCAGAACCAGTTATTCCTCGATTTCTACAATGCGCTGAACGATGGCGGCTATCTGATCATAGGCAGAACCGAGACATTGACCGGAGAAGCGCGTGAGAAACTGTTGTGCGTGAACACAAGAGAGAGGGTGTACAGGAAGGCGGGGACGTAGAGTTAAAAGATTTCAACGCCTGGATATTGAAAAGCTCAGTAATCTGTGTCTTTTTAACTCTCAGGGTATAGATTTACACTGATTTTTGAACTTACATTGTTTTCACTCCTTCTTTCGTCTTCACACTAAATTTGCCTGTGCGCGTATCCAGAGTAACAGTCCGCGCGCATGTCTTACCCGTGTCCTCAGCAATGAGCCTGATTCCCGCCTTCTTTAGCTCCTCTTTTACTACTACCGTGTTCCTTTCTCCTATCTTTAGCGTATCTATTGCTGTAAACATAGAAGCACCACCTGCTATCTTCGCTACTATCTGCTCCTTCTTTGCTTTGTTGCGTATCATCTCCTTTAACAGTGCAGGAACCGCATGATTTGCGAATTTGCAGCTCCTTTCCTGATCTCCATTATTACCATCAGGAAGCATTATATGTGCTACTCCACCTACTTTCGCTGTCCTGTCGTAAAGACTGAGTCCTATGCAAGACCCAAGCCCCATTATTATCAACTGGTGCGGATTATGCGCTACATGCATCTCGCCTATGCCTGCATAAAGCCTTTTTTCCGTCTGTTCCGAAATCCGCTGTCCGTTAACCATTCCATTCACTCCTAATTCACTGCTGCATCCAGCATATTCAATATCGTCTTTAGCCCGTCCATCCGTGGAAACAGCATGATATAGCCGTAGAACCCCTTCTTGCTTTCATCAGTGAAGTCGCACCTGAGCAGGATAATGTAATCTGTCTTTTCCTTATATGACACGGCAATTATTGCATCTTCCATCATTGCACCCATCATACCGAAGGAAAAAGAAGGCGTGGAAGGCAGCAGTGGAAATTGCAGTAAATCTGATATGGCATCACAGAACGAAGAAGCAAGTATGTTTCCTATCTCCAGTAATGCCGATTTCTCCATATCGGTCTCTATGCCCTTTGTATCACCTGGCGTTTTACCCATGAGTATGTCTATGATAGCGAAGGCACTTTTCACAGGGAACAGAATCCGCAGGTTGCCAGTGAACTCGCCATTAAGCTGAAGTGAGATACCCGCAACTATTTTCTCGGCATCTATCACCTCTTTCGCTTCCGCTATCTGAACCACGTCCGCAGAAGGCATATCTATATCTAATGTCAATCCTGTCATCTCTGCTAATGAAGTTACCGCATGACATGAAGCTATGTTACCGAGTTCATTCAGTGCGCCCTGCTGAAAAGGGCTTAGTACCAAATCCTCTTCTTTTAATCTTTCACCCATTTTTTTATTTATTTGCCGCCTCCTTTTTTAATTCACTCCTACCGTTGTCTCAAGTGCAGCTAACAGGCTCTTTATACTGTCAGGGTCAGGGAATAGTAGTATATACCCATATATTTCATTTGCGCTTTCCTGGAAATCACACTTGAACAGAATGACGTGCTCACTGCCCTGTGCCTGTGCTACAGCGATTATCGCATACTCTACCATCGCACCCGCCATATCAAAAGCGAAAGTCGGCGGGCTTGGCATAAGCGAGAACTGAAGAAGGTCGGCAATAGCGCTGCAGAACGAAGAGGCTAATATGTTTCCTGTCTCCGTTAACGCTGATTCCTCCATTTCCGCCTCTATTGCCTTCGTCTCGCCTGGGGTCCTACCGAGAAGATGGTCAACGAGCAAGAACGCGCTTTGTTCCGGGAACAAGACCTGTAAATAGCCAGAAAAACCTCCGTCCAGCCTAACCATGTCACCGGCAACGATTTTCTCGACATCTACCAGTTTTGCCACATCGCCTATTGTTGCTACATCCACTCTCGGCACGTCTATATTTATTGTCGTACCGGTCATCTCTGCCAGAGCAGTTACTGCATGGCATGAGGCTATGTTTCCAAGCTCGTTCAGAGCATCCTGTAGAAATGGACTTAGCTCACCACCGTCTTGCTCTTTTTCTATTACGACATTTGCTTCCATTTATTTATTCTTCAACTCCCAAAACTCTTCGGTACACTTTTAGCAGTCTATGAGCCCAACACTTTTTTTATCTCTTCTAACACCTTTGGAGCCTGGAACGGTTTGATTATGTAACCTTTAGCTCCTGCTTTCATAGCTTCCAGCACTTTTGCCTGCTGTCCGACTGCGGTGCACATTATTATTCGTGCATCCGGGTGGCTCCGTAATATCTCTTTTGTCGTTTCGATACCGTCCAGTTCCGGCATGACTATGTCCATAGTCACAAGTTCTGGCATCAACTGTGCGTATTTCTCCAAACCCTGCACTCCGTTCTCTGCTTCTCCCACTATTTCGTGCCCGTTTGCACTCAAAATATTCTTCACAATCATCCGCATGAAAGCGTAATCATCCACAATCAACACTATTGCCA
>JAOZPO010000081.1:0-4650 GCA_029932715.1 Halobacteria archaeon
CCTCCCTTCACATTCACTTCTCTCTTTCCTTTTAACTCTTCTATGATTTCCCTTAATTCTGCATTCGCCTCATCCCTCGCTTTTATTTCCTCTCTCAGCATTTCTATCTCCTTATCTCTCCGGCTTATCTCCTCCGTTTCTTTTAGCTCCCGCCTTCTCGCGGACTTCACAGAATGGAGCTTAGAGCGTAAATTTTTTAGTTCACGTTCTTTTCCCTCCAACCTCGCCTTTTGAATTGTCGTGAACTCCTTCATCAATTCTATTTCCTCGCTTTTCGCTTTCATAATTCTGCGTAATCTGAGAATATTTTCGCTTTCACATTCTTCACTGCTCTTTCTCTCTTCCCACTTCTTCTCTCTCGTACCTTTCTTCTTCCCCTCTTTAGCACTGATTAATCTGTTAATAGCCGCACTTATGGACACACCTTTAACCACCAAAGCTTTTACTTCTTCCACATCCACTCCCGGTGGCGTCTTCTTCTGCACCTGTGAGAATTTCTTTTTATGCCGCCTGAATGCATTAACACAGGCGGCTAATGCGTCGCGCTCATGCACATTTTGGTATTCGTAGCCCTCACCTTTCGTCAGTGCAACCTTCTCTTCCGTTGACAGAGATTTGTCTAATTCGTGAACTGGAGAAGAGAAAATACGGCTTATCCTCTTTACCGTCGAAGGCGTGGGTGTAACATCAGATGCCACTATCAATGGCTTTCCACGGGATATTATCCGTTCTATCACATCGGAGCACGAATAATTCTTTGCGCTAAACACTTCTATTGCTTTACCCTCAAGATCGAGTATAGCAACTCCTACCGTAGTGCCCGGGTCTATGCCGACGATGATGTGTCTTCGTATCACAGATGAATGTGTCATCTACTGTATTATATTAAACTAATAGAAAAAAAGGAAATAAAACAGCCCAATTCACTATTCATTATCATCCTGCCCTTCACCCACTCCTATCCTCCATTCAGCTTTTCTTAATATGCCCCTTAGTGTTTGCACCTCTCTGGCGGTGAGTTCTGCTCTGCCAAGTATTCTTCTGAGCATGAGTAATGTCTTATCCTTTTTGTATTCCTTATAGCCTATCTCATCCAGAAATGTTTTCAGGTGCATAAATAACCGCTCTTTATTCTCCACACTCGCTAATTGCGGTCCTATCTGAATGGAATCCCTTTCGCTTAGTTCGTATAGTAGAATGGCAACGGCATGTGAGAGGTTCATCACCGGGTAAATATTGCACGTGGTAATACAAACAACTATGTCACACAGCATAAGCTCTTTATTCAACAGTCCTGTATCTTCTCTACCAAATAGCAGTGATATTACACCGGGTTTGCCTTCTACCTTATCCTTTAAGTCACAAGGCGATAAATACGGCATCCTAAGGTGCTCATTTACCGAATTCCCACGCTTTGAAGTGGTACCAGCAACAATAGCAGAGTTCACAATCGCATCCTCTATGGAATCCTCTATTCGTGCTGCGGTTAACACGTCGTGCGCATGAGACGCAACGGAATAAGCTTTTGTGCCTGTAGCAGTAGGATTTACCAGGCAAAGTTCGGAGAACCCGAAATTCTTTACCACTCTTGCTACTGCCCCTATGTTCTCTTCGTTCTTTGGTTCTACAAGAATTGTTCGTACATTCATGAATAATAATAATAAAAAAGCTTTACCAAAGAAGTAATATACTTCATTTCTCCTGGTACGTATAGTATTATAAGCGTAAACAGAAAGAAGGAAATGGAGAGAATAGCACTCAAACTTGGGTACCTCGGAACCAGATTTCACGGGTTTCAGATTCAGCCACAGCATGAGCTGCTAACAGTAGAGGGCGAGCTATTCAAGGCATTGAAGGCGCTTGACATTATTGAAGACCGTACAGCAGCGAATTATTCCGCAGCCGGTAGAACCGATAAGGGTGTGCATGCGCTCGCACAGGTTGTTTCATTTGATACGACAAATACACACGTGTCGCCTCGAATGCTAAATAGTGCGCTTCCTGACGATATATGGGCGTATGCACTTGCAAAGCCGTATTCAAGCTTCAACGCACGTCGTGATGCAGTAACTCGTGAATATCGCTATTTTTTGGTTTCCGCGTCTGATCTGGATATAAGAAGTATGCGGGAGGCTGCGGAACTGTTTATTGGAGTTCACGATTTCTCTAAGTTCTCATATCGCGATGAGACTGATAAACCAATAAGAGAGATAATGCGGATAGCGATAGACACGGAAGAAGAGAGACAGTCGGTTGTTATAGACATAGAAGCGAACGGTTTCCTGCGTAAGATGGTACGGAAGATAGTCTCGGCACTGATGATGGTTGGCAGTGGCATAAGAGATAAGAGCTGGATAGAGGCGTTGCTGGAGCTACGACTAACAGAGGGAATAGTACCTGCACCTGCTTTCGGGCTTATACTAAAGAACGTTACGTACCGTGCAGCGGAATTTGAGGAGGATATATACGCAAAGCGGAGAATACAGAAGCGATTAAAGGCTGATTTGTATTTCCATGCCACGCTGACAGAAGTGCTGGATGAGGCGATAAAAGTTTAAATATATACACACCATTTTTAGTTCTTGACGAGTGGGTTAAGATGGTAAAGAAAGAGAACATAGTGCAAAAGAAAAAGGAGCATGTGAAGAAGCTTGCAGAAGGAGCAGTAATGGGTTTAGCTTTTTTCGTTATGTTTGGCATTATGATAATTCCAGGGCTTAGAGAAGACATGGGCACAGTACTGAATGTCGTTCTTGGACCCTTAGCAGCTATTATTGATAGTTTTTTGATTATGATAGTCATATTAGCGGTTATTACCGGCATCTATACTTCGATAGTACAGAAATACACAATGAACTGGGAAGTGATGGAGAAGTCGAAAGAGCTGCAGAAGCAGATGCGGGCAATACAAAAGGAGTACATAGAGGCGAAGAAGGAGGACAACAAGCATAAGATAAAGAAGATAGAGAAGAAGCGGTCAGAAGTGATGAGAAAACAAACGGAATTCTCTGGTGAGATGATGAAGCAGCAATTCAAGCCTATGGCTTACATTGTTATTATTACTATTCCCATATTCATGTGGATGTGGCAATATGCCAGCGGCCCTGTAATTTTCCCATTAATCGGCCCGAAGGAACTCACGGCAACCTTTGTATTCGGAATGCCTTACTGGGTGCTCTGGTATATGGTATGCTCAATACCACTAACGCAGGTGGTAAGAAAAGCGATTGGCATAAAGAGCTCGATGTAGTTATAGCGTTATTTTTGCTTATTTACTTACTTACTGCATGCAGGAGGTGAGCAGGAAGAGAATGGTCGAGGGAGCACGTGACGAGATTTTGGTATATGAGAAACATGGAAAGCTTGCAACACTAACATTAAACAGGGAGGAAGCGTTGAATGCGTTGAACACGGCATTGTTAGAGGCTTTACGAGCGGCACTGGCAGACGCTGAAGCCGATGCTGACATTCGTGCAATTGTACTAACGGGTGCGGGTGGCCGTGCGTTCTGTGCAGGTGCGGACATCACGGAATTGCTTGAGAAGAGACCCATAGAAGCGAGAGACTGGTCGCTCTGGGTTCAGGAGATAACGAGCTACATGGAACGATTGAGGAAGCCGATATTAGCGAAGATAAATGGGTTCTGTCTTGGTGGTGGCTTGGAGCTCGCAATGGCATGTGATTTCAGGATTGCTTCCGAGAGGTCTATATTTGGACAGCCGGAAGTAAATCTGGCAATTATCCCGGGTGGCGGAGGTACGCAACGGCTGACGAGATTGATAGGTAAGACAAAAGCACTGGAACTGCTCATGACTGGTGCGCAGATAAGCGCGGAAGGGGCATTACGGTTAACGCTTGTGAATAAAGTCGTGCCTACGGCTGAGCTTGACGCAGCCGTTGAAGGGTACATTGAAGAGTTAGTCACGAAAAGTGCCGTTACACTGGGAATACTAAAGCTCGCAGTGAATAAAGGAATGGAAATGAGCATGGAGCAGGCATTGTATTACGAAGCGGAATGCTTTGGGTCGGCAGTTGCAACAGAAGACGGTCAAGAAGGGCTCAGTGCTTTCTTAGAGAAGCGTAAGGCTGAATACAAAGGTAAATGAAGGTGCTAAAGAAGAGCGTGATAGTGGATACAAATGCACTGCTCATACCGGGTCAATTCGGTGTTGATATATTCCAGGAACTTGAGAGGTTGGGATACTCGCACATAATCGTGCTGAAATCGGTATTAAGTGAATTACAGGTGCTCATGCGAAGGCATGACTTGAAAGGCAAAGACAGGATAGCGGCGAAGGTAGGTCATTCGCTGGTGCTCAAGTATGCCTCAAGGACAGGACGGTATAATGTAACGATAGAGGACGCCGATGAGGACCAGGAGACTGACGAGTTGATTGCCATGCAGGCAGCGAAACGAGATGCTGCTGTGTTCACGATGGATGAGGATCTGAAGCGGGAGTTGATGCGTGCAGGGATACCAACAGTGCATTTGAGGGGTGGCAGCAGGTTGGAGGTAAGAGAGTAAACGGAAACATATCACTAATAAAAACGCACAAGATTCCACGAGATTAACACTAAAACTTTTTAGAAAAAAATGGTTTCTCGTGAAAATCTGTGTAATCTTGTGGTTACTTTTCGGAAATACTCTAT
>JAOZPO010000081.1:4660-6466 GCA_029932715.1 Halobacteria archaeon
GCTGGTCTGTCACGTTCATCACTTTTATCTTCTCGCCTTCCTTTGTTATGACCTTCATGTTTTGGTTCTCCATTGTAACCACCGTCATGTCCACATCCGGATTCAAAAGCTCAGGCATGATATAAGATAAAGTACAACGAGTGCAATGAGTAGTACAATCGCAAAGGCAATCGCAAGCAGTGGAATTAATCCCAGACATTCACTTCCTGCTTCTCACCTTCCTCCACTCCTTCCTTATTCTCTTCTATTACAGCAAACCCATTCGATTTCGTCATGCTGGACAAAATACCCGAACCACTTACTCTTAAGGGCTCCACAGAATACCCGTCCTCAGTATAGGACAGCTTTACACGTACAAAATCGCTCCGACCAACAGCCGAAGGTATCTTCTTGCTTGCCACCGCGACTATTTTCACGCGCTCTTCCTTAACGCCATGCACCGCGAACAAAAAGGGCTTTACAAGCATTTCAAATGCGGAAATTGTCGCTACGGGATACCCGGGCAGCACAAAAACAGGTTTGTTGTCTATGATGCCAAAACCCGTTGGCTCACCAGGTCGAATAGCCACGCCGTGGAATAATAGCTCCCCCAATTCTTCTACTGCATCTGCTAAAAAATCTCGCTTGCCTACTGAACTCCCGCCAGTTATCAATAGCCCATCACAATCATCCAGCGAAGTTGCTATTGCCTTTTTTATCGTCTCATAATCGTCTCTTAAAATGCCTGCTCTATACGGAACCGCTATTCCCTTTACCAACGCTTCTAACACGTAACTATTTACATCTGCTACTTTATTGCCACTAACAGGCGATTTGGGATCGGTAATCTCATCACCGGTAGAAATTATCCCGATTCTGCTCCTTTTATACACTTTCACTCTCGTTTTGTATAGAGATGCAAGCATACCGATGTCATGAGCTCTCAATACCTTACCTTCTTTTAACACCACCTCGCCCTTCTTTACGTCCTCACCTTTTGGTGATACGTTCTTACCCGGTGTGACGGGTTTAAAAATTTCCAGCTTGTTGTCCGACTCTTTTGTGTATTCCAGCATAACAACGGCATTACTGCCCTTAGGCATTGGCATCCCTGTTTGTACAGGTAAATACTCTTCTTCCCCTATTTCCGTCTTTTTCACTTGCTCTCCTGCTGCTGCTACTACTTCTTTACGCCTCAAAAACACGCTATTATTTGGAGTAGCGCCAAAAGAGTTCTCTCCTCTAATCGCATATCCATCCATAGCAGCGCGGTTAAAAGGAGGGCTATCTATTGGCGACTGGATGTCTTCTGCCAGTATTCTACCAAAAGCTTCGTCAAAGCTGATTGTTTCCTTCTCTGTACGGTTTACGTATGCTAATACAATCTTTAATGCTTTTTCCTGTGATATAAGCGTACGAAAAAGTTTCATGTCTATTCCTGCATCTACGATATTTTTAACCTTATATATTTTATTCACTGCCGGCCAAAACGACAATGTATATCAGTACCTAAAATAATGACTTTAAAACGGAAAAAACTTATGTGTTGAATTGCATACAACTCACCTTAGATTCATTTCGCGATGACCTTTCAAGAACGGTTATGATCTCCTTGCAAGGTCTATGGCTATTAATTTCCGGCATTTTTTTTATAAAGAACGGTTTTGCCACTATCGTCTCTGTATTCATATCAGGATACACACGAATCCACCTTTTCGCTTCGCTTTGCTCTGAAGGACTAAACTGCTGCACACATGCTTTGCCTCCTGTAACGTTTATCAGGTATTTTGAAGCGTAATTTACGGCAGCTTGTATCTCGTCATCACG
>JAOZPO010000082.1 GCA_029932715.1 Halobacteria archaeon
CGCAATGCCCAAGAAACATCTTTATTAAAATTAATGCTAATATGACATTGTCAAAATAATTTACAGAAGGTTATTGCTATGAAAGAGTATCTGCTTGGAAATGCTGCGATTGCAAGAGCCATCATCGAGGCGGGAGCCTGCGTTGTTACTGGCTACCCAGGGACTCCAGCGTCCGAGATAGTGGAGTACGTGGCGCCATTCTCCAGTAAGTATGACATACACGTGGAATGGTCGGTAAACGAGAAAGCAGCCTTAGAAGTTGCTATCGGCGCTTCATGGGCAGGCGTAAGAGCGGTTGCCGTTATGAAACATGTGGGCTTGAACGTTGCTGCGGACCCTTTTATGACACTTGCATACACAGGAGTGAAGGGGGGACTTGTAGTGTGCGTATCCGACGATCCGTTCTGTCATTCCTCGCAGAACGAGCAGGACTCACGGTGCTATGCCCGGTTTGCCTGTGTCCCTTGCCTGGACCCTGCAGACCCCCGGGAGGCGAGGGATATGTGCAGCTATGCCTTTGAACTCTCCGAGGAGCTGGAGTTACCTGTGCTTCTCAGACCCACCACACGGGTCTCACATGCCAGTGCTGATGTGGAGATGGGACGAATAGAAGGAGATCGTGCAAAGGCCAAATTCTTAAAGGACCCTGCAAGATGGGTTATGCTGCCTGCACATGCTAGACCACGCCATTCCATGCTCCTTGATAAACAAGATGCAATCAAGACGGCGCTGGCGAATGTACCCTGGAACAGGTTTGTGCTGCGGGGGGATATAGGCGTCATTGCCTCTGGAATAGCAGGTCTGTACGCAGAAGAGGCGCTGAAGCAGTTGGAAGTGGATGTGTCAGTCCTGAGGATTGGCACGTTCCCACCACCAGAAGGCTTGTGTTCCGAATTTCTTGTGCATGTCACGAAGGTGATGGTGATCGAGGAGCTGGAGCCAGTGCTGGAGGACTACGTGGAACGATTAGCGAGGACGTATAACCCAGATATTGAGATACTGGGCAAGAGGACGGGTCATATCCCACGCGAAGGGGAGCTGGATACTTTTATAGTCAGAAATGCAATTGCCGATATGACCGCTCAGCAGTCGGAGGTAGTTCTATCGCTAAAGGAAGCTGAAGAGATTCTGCCGCCCAGACCGCCATCACTCTGCCCTGGATGCAGTCACAGAGCTACCTACTACGCCATGAAGAAGGTTTTCGGTAAGGATGCGATCTTTCCCAGTGATATTGGCTGTTATACACTTGCTGTTCGCATGGGGACCATAGACACATGCCTCTGTATGGGTGCCAGCATAACGGTTGCCAGCGGAATCAGGTTTGCAGACGAAGAGCGGGATATATGCTGTAGCATTGGTGACTCGACTTTCCTGCATACCGGACTACCAGGCTTGCTCAATGCAGCATATAATAAGGCAAATATAACCGTTACTGTACTTGACAATTCGACCACGGCGATGACAGGACATCAGCCACATCCAGGAACAGGCTTCACGGCAAGCGGCGATGAGACAAAAGCAGTATCGATTGAGGCAATTGCGAAGGTACTGGGAGCGGACTTTGTCGAGACTGTGGATCCCTATGACGTCAACGCGACAATAGAGTGTTTCCAGATGGCAAAGGACCATCAGGGCTTATCCGTGGTTATTGCAAAACAGCTCTGCGAGATAACAGCGAGGAAGACAGGCATAAGTAGAAAACCGTATAGGGTTAACAAAGAGAACTGCACAGGATGCAAGAAGTGTGTAGAATTTGGCTGTCCGGCAATAGAGTTTGAAGAGGGCTGTGCACGAATCAACTCGCTCTGCACAGGATGTGGGGTTTGTGCACAGATATGTACCAGTAAAGCAATAGAGGTGCTCGAATGAGAACATCAATCTGTGACATAGTGGTGGTTGGTGTTGGCGGCCAGGGCGTGATCCTGCTCTCTAATATGATAGGTAAGGCGGCGGTGAAGGCTGGCTATTCTGTACGGGGCGCGGAGACGCATGGTATGGCACAGCGCGGCGGTAGTGTGGTGAACCACATCAGGTTAGGTTGTGAGTTCGGTCCGATGGTGCCAGTCGGAGGTGCGGACGTCTTGTTAGCATTCGAACCCGCAGAAGCACTTCGGCACGCCCATTTCTTGTCCAGAGATGGTATCGTGCTTGTGAATATCAATCCGATACTCCCGACTACTGTGACCACAGGTAAAGCGAGGTATCCTGCGTTGGCAGAGATTCTCACGCCACTTCAGGGGCTATGCGCAGATATTAAAAGTATTGATGCGACAGAGCTGGCATTCAAAGCTGGCAATCCACGGACGATGAATGTAGTGATGCTGGGTGCGCTCTCTAAGTTTATTCCACTACGAGAAGAGGAGTTAATCAAATCGCTCAGTGATTCGGTGCCTGCGAAGTTCCTGGAGGTAAATAGACGCGCATTTGAGCTCGGTAAGCGCGAAGTAGAATTGTAAATCACAAGATCACTTAGATTGTATTTGTTTGAATACACATGAAGATCAAACACACACGAAATCCTTTAATTTGTGGTAGAGCTCATCACCTATATCTCTCTTCAACGCTTCAAGACTTTCAAACGGGCTATTCCTCACAATTCGCGCTGCTGTTCTGTTACCAATACCAGTAATTGCCTCTATTTGGTGCATTCTGGCTTTGTTTATATTAAGTGGATATTCAATCGCCGTGATAGACCTCATTCCGTGGTCAGTAACTTTAGCATCAAGGAAACGATTACGCTCGTAGTTACCGACAATGCCGACAAGAATGGGATAAGAACCCAGGTGCCGTGCAAAAGTGATTTTACCCTTTTGCATCTCACACCTCAAATCACTGAGCACGGTGCCAACGGGGATAATGCGTCTGAGCATTTCTCTGTCTATCTCCTCACGGACATGTCGTTTGAATGCTTTGAACAGTTTTTTATGCCGTTTCAAGTTCTTGTAGCCGAACTCAGCCATCGGTGTTCCAGGCAGTATTTTTACCTGTCGAATGTTAATCCTGCGAAGCAGCAACCCCTTGTCGAGAATCACCTGCAGGAACTCGTAGTTCTTATCAAATGTCTCTTTTGTTTCTCCCTTCAGACCGGTAACGAAGTTCAAACCAGGTAGAAATTTTGGCATACCGTTTGCACCGCGCTCTTTTCCAAGTTCATTTACCTGTTCAACAGCGAAAAGTACCTCTTCGGGCAGAGTAGCAAGAGTGTTTGCCTTTATTACCTGCTCGTCCGCGGTCTCCAGCCCGAAAACAGCGACATTACCGGGTGTTTGGAACTGCACGATCGTCTTTATCACTTCTCGGCTCTCCTCAGGATACGTTGCGATGGTCTTTGGATTGATGTTGTCGAGATGTAACGTCCGTATATCAGGACAGAGCTGCCAGATGGCTGCGTGGAATCCGCGCATCTTTTCGGATTCCGGCTTTGGGAACTCCTGGTTGAAGTCTGCCATGTAGGTCAGGAAATCGGTCTGCCTGCCAAGCCTGAAGTACCGTGCACCGTAAGCATACAAACGTTCAAACTCAGCAAGTACGCTTTTTGGAGGCCGCATCCACCTCTGCTGGAATCGCTCTATGCAGAACGAGCATCTTGACCAGTAGCAACCCCTGTAAGTCTCCATCTCGCAGACTACAAAAGGATAATCAGGATGCTGATTCATCACTTCAGCACCGAGCAATGCAAATCTGTTCAGGTCGTATCCACTTACAGGTACATGAAGAGTCTTGCAGAGGTGCTCATATAGACGCTCTTCAAATGGTAAGTCAATGATTTCGATTTTTTTTAGCGCTTCTGATGCTCTATCCTGTTTCGTCAGTTCGAGCGTGATTGGACCCACGAGGATGTTATGTTTCGCAATGGCAACTCGGTGGAGCTCGGTTTTTGCAAGTGGCATACCGCCAAGATATTTCCCGGGTACGATAGCGCCGGCAATGACTATTAAGAGGTCGAACTCCGAAAGTTTCTCTTGCAACTCGGCATCCGCTCTGAAGGTGTCTATCGTGAAATAGCTGCATGAATCTGCACCTAAATGTTTCAGCATGCCCCAGGTATAACGTGGATAGGGTGCTATATAAGGTGGTACGCCCAAGCATGAGGGTTCGTCCACGTAGCCGTCAAGGATTGCTATTTTCATATTTATATATGGCACTACTCTGCGCCCTCTGTGATCTCCGCGGTAATAAATCGCAGACTGGGTTTTTAGACTGTGCCTGATATATATAGTTATGATAAATGACTAAAAAAGAAGGGCTAAAAGAAGAGCAACTAATAGACAATTACGGTAGACAAATAAGAAGTTTACGGTTTTCTATCACGACACGCTGCAACCTGAACTGTATCTACTGCCACGCAGAGGGCGAAAAAAAGGACCGTCCACAACAGAAGGGTTTTATCAGTGCAGAGCTTGTAACAGCAATAGCGCGAGTTGCATCCGTTCATTTTGGCATAACACGAGTGAAATTCTCGGGTGGCGAGCCGTTAATGCGAGACGACCTCGCGGACATGGTGCATGGCATGAGCGATTTTGAAGATGACATTTCGGTAACCACAAACGGCACGTTACTCAGCAATTATGCGGCTGAACTCGCGGATGCCGGTCTGAACCGTGTGAACGTCAGCCTGGATTCGATTAAAGAGGAAAAATACGATTCCATTACTGCTTCCAGAGGCTATCTACCAAAGGTAATTGATGGTATATATACGGCGATAGATGCGGGTCTTACACCACTTAAGCTGAATACTGTTGTACTGAAAGGGCTAAACGAAGATGAGTTAACGGACCTGATGGGTTTTGTACGTGACTGCAATAGAAGAGCTGGTGGCAATGAGGTAATCCTGCAGTTGATCGAGTTAATCCCATCGTTTAAATGTCTGGCACAGAGTTATAAAGCGGACTTTAACAAGATCGAAGCGGAACTCGCATTGAGGGCTTCGGCAATAAAAACAAGGCGGTTGCAACACCGTAAGAAATATTTCGTGGATGGTGTGGAAGTGGAAATAGTGCATCCGATAGATAATACCGAGTTCTGTGCTAATTGCTCACGGTTGAGAATAACGTCCGAAGGGCAGCTAAAGCCGTGTTTGCTGCGACATGATAATCTCGTGCCCGTAGAAAGCGTGGACGAAGAGCACATTAGAGAGAATTTGAAGTTGGCGATGAAGTATCGTGAGCCGTTCTTTAAAGCTCTGTTATAGTGTTTCATTCCGTGCTATCTTAGAAAAGAGTACATACGCTTGTTTTTCTCTTCTAAGTACCCAAACATTTTAATTGCCGGAATTCCGTTTTTATGCTTTTTCCCGTTTACATCTGTAAATTCATCTGGAGCATAAAAAACAACTTTTTCTGAATGCCCACCCGTTCCAGCACAAGAATAGGTATAGATTTTGGATATTTTTATGTCTTCTTCTGGTGTGACCATATACACTCCAGATATTGGGGAATAAGTTCCGGGTCATGTATCAAAGAGAAAGGACTCATCCTGAAGCATCTCCGGTGGATGGGACCCGAAGACAATGCCTGTTGTGACTATCATAAATGCGACTAAGATTGCCAACGCCTTTAACTCTAATTGCATTTTCAGCATCCTTTTAGTTTAATTACTACATACATACATAAATAATTATAGAATAAGCGTGGATAAAAGAGAGTATAAAAAATGGAACTGAAAGTAGAAATATATGTGGATAAGGAGGAGATAGGGACAAACGAGTTCGTGCAGAATGTGATGGGAAGAGCAGTTGCAGGTGCTGTTTCAGCGTTGAGAGGAGTGAAGGAAGATTGGGATGAGATAGAGCTAAGGGTGAAGCGGAGATGAACTTATTTTTTTCAGCCATTATCTATCATCCTTTAGTTTTTCCACCCGTACTGATGCCTGCATAATAACTATCGCATTGCATAAATTTCGTTTCATACCAATACCAACTTTGTCCTATGCTTTGGACAAGGAGAAGTAGTGCATCGAGAATGGTTGATTTTCCCGAAGCATCAGGATATATATAATTAGTGGCTTGAATTCGAGTTCTATCCTGCTTCCGATAAACATACATTCTTCTGTGAGCAATATAATATAAAAAAGGGAAGTGAAGGAGAAAAATGACACTCATTTTTTACGCCGGGAATGTGAATAAGCTGGCAGATGAACTGGTAGAATTGATGAAGGTTAGCGTTAAGGGACATATCGCGGATGCCGTTCTGTTATCAGGGGGCCTGGACTCTTCAGTAATTGCCTGTTTAGCAAGCGAATACATCGAATCTAAACCCACTGCTATCGTAGTTGCGTTAGAGGAGGGCACGGATATCCATTTCTCAACGTCGGTAGCAGAGACGTTTGGACTGGAGCTCAAAATAAAAATATTCGATGTCGAAGCAGCGATAGAATCAATCCCCGAAGTGGTAAAGGCTCTTAATACTTATAATCCCATGCTAATCAGGTTTGGAGTAGCCATGTATGCTGC
>JAOZPO010000083.1 GCA_029932715.1 Halobacteria archaeon
AAGGTATGGAAAGATTTATATAAAGCATGTTTCCTATCAAGATAGCAACAACAAATGATTGATTATTATATTCAAAAGGTTAACGGAGCGAAGATAAATGTCTTCTTCGGTAATTTCATCTGCATTGAGGTGATCAAACAGATGAATTTTACGTCATTGTCGGATTTGACGCATGAGGAGGACTTTATTCTCGGCACGATGTTGGGCTACGACAGGGTAAGGCAGTGTGAAAGGTATCTTAAAAGGATACGCAGTAGCAATAATAACATAGAAAAGATGCAGACACCGACTGAAGCGATTGGTGTTATTGGATAATTCCATTCCTATTTCCAAAGTATTTTTATTTTAACAAGAACATAACGTAAAAGCAGAGAACGAATGGGGTAAAAGATGAAAATAATACCCGGTATCACATCACAGGTATTGGCGACACGGATTGCAGCGGAACTGGACTGTAAAGCCACGTTATGCGAATACAAGCGTTTTCCCGATGGCGAGTTCTACACGCGGATAGTAGACGATGTAAAAGACGAAGAAGTAGTTATCGTGCAGAGTATCAGGACGGATTCCGACCTGATATGCCTGCTGCAACTGATAGACGCAGCGGAAGAATCAAGTAGAACACGGGTTGTCATTCCATACCTGGGATATGCACGTCAGGATAAGAAATTTGAGCACGGTGAAGCTATATCCATAAGAGCAATAGCGCGGAGCATAAGTGCTGCGGACCTCGACACGATCTATGTAGTTAATGTGCATAATCGCAGCGTATTGCAGTATTTTGACGCGGATACTACGGAGCTGGATGCTGCTTCTGTAATCGCTAATTACATTGCGAAGTATGAAATAGCGCCGGCAGTAATAATAGGACCCGATGGTGGCGCTACGGAGTTAGCAGAAGCAATTGCATCACCTTACGGGTTCGAGTACGATGTGCTGGAGAAGAAGCGGATAACCGGAGCAGAAGTGGAGATAAAGCCGAAGAAACTAAGCGTAGAGTCTAAAAAAGTCGTTATCGTGGACGATATAATCTCTACCGGTGGCACTATCGCAGAAGCGGCTGCATTGTTAACAAGACAGGGCGCAAGCGATATTTACGTTGCGTGCATACACGGCGTTTTTGTGCAGAATGCTGTACTGCGAATGCATGATGCAGGTGTTAAAGAACTTATTGCTACCGATACGATTGAATCGGTATTCAGCAAGGTAAGCATAGCGAAGATGGTTGCGGAAGTGCTGAAGAAGTGAAAGCCAGGGTGCTGCGTAATGTCTTTTTTGCGTGTCGGCACAAGTAGCAGTGGTTGATATACAAAGTGATTTTTGCCTGGGTTGTTAGCAGAGGCATATCTTGTGCAACGTAAACGCGGAAAGCAGTAAAATGAATGCAGAATGTGCATTCACTCCTCAAGCACGAACTTAAAAGTAAGTATCATTATTGCGGTTATCATAAATAGGAATGCGATCAGGAGTTTCAATTCCGGCAGCACTTCTGTTATGCCATAACCACAGATTATCTTCTCGGTCGCGGACACTGCGGGCATGAGCACGGGAATACAAACGGGAATAAGGAGAAACGAGAGTAGCAACGTTTTGCCTTCTGAGAACATCACGAGTCCGGATACAAAAGAGCCGGCAAATGCGAGCCCAACGGCACCTAAAAGGCATACAAGCAAAAGAGCCGGCAATCTCGCGCCTATGTCGAGATTTAAAAAGATAATTGAGAACGGTATTAGGACACATTCCACGACTATAAGCAGGGCTGTACCGTAGATGATCTTACCCGCGAGGATTGCCAGTGGCGAACACGGTAGTGTCTTCAAGCCGCCCAGCGTGCCTTTATCCGCTTCGCGTGCAAACGAAGTGGTAAACGTAAGGATACTGGTAAAGAAGGTGATTATCCAGAGTGCAGCAGCACCCACTTCCGGGCTTGTCTCTACCGCACCCGTGCTCCATGCGAAACTGCAGATCAGTATGGAGCCCACTGAGAAGGTAAGAATGGATAGTATCTCATACGAGCGTCTGAACTCGGTCCTCAAGTCTTTTTCCGCTATCAGAAAAGCAGTTCTTGAGAACTCACAAATTCCTGTATATATCAATTTAGCTCACTTGCTCCTTGTTTTAATAATATTTTATGGCATTCAAGATAAATAATATTTGCCTGGCTTCCTGTATGTCTTTTTCAATGAATTCAGTTTTGACCATTTTACTGCGATACAAAATTAAACGTGGCATAAAGCACCACATATAAATGCAAACAATCCAATAGCAATTGCCATCAACGTCTCTTTTCGCATAAAGTCGTAGTCGGCATTTCGCAACTCGATACAAGTATGCAGGAACAGTGCATCCGCTACCATAACAGGGAACATATACGCAAGATTGAAGTAGTAATAGGTACTGCCCAGGAAAAAAGGAACCATACTTAGTACCACTGCGAGCAGATAAGCGACAATCACAACTATTTCCACCTCTTCCTGTCCGTATATGCGTGCGAAACTCTTTACGCCCCTTAACTCGTCACCTTTTACGTCCGCTATATCCTTCATCACCTCGCGTCCAAAGCCTGCCAGTAGCGCAATGCACGAAAGGATAAGCAACGCCTTTCCTACTCCGCCTCTTGCGATCAAACCGCCATAGAGAAACGGCACTGCCATCGTAACTGCAATATATAAGTTACTCACCGCGAAGAACTCTTTCATTTTTAGATCGTAAAGAATGCCTAACACCACCAGAATAAACGCGAGAACGAATAAAAGTGGATTATTTAAGAATACTGATAGAACAGCAGCAAATATAATACCGAGCACGGTAAAGGCGTACGCAACAAGTAACGCAGCCGTTTTTGTTATTGCACCTCGCACCAGCGGCCTATCCATCCTTCGGTTTACAATGTCGGATTCAAGGTCACAATAATCGTTCAGTGCAAACGTACCTGCCTGTATGAAAAAAGCAGTGAAGAATCCCAAAATCGCTCCTGCATACGTACTCCCGCTCTCGACTATTAATCCTATCAGCACCCCACAGCCATACATCAATCCATGCTCCGCTCTCGTTAATTCCCATATCGGCTTTATCATTGACCGCAGATTCATTTACTGATCACAACGTTACAAACGTATTTGCATAATAAGAAAAGAAAATTATTTCTTTGCTAATGTTTTATTCATGAAACAGAAGTTTTTGTAAAGCGACATGGGAAGCATTTCCGTCTTGGAGGAGCAGACAATAGGCAAAATCGCGGCGGGTGAGGTCGCGGACAGGCCGGCGTCAGTTGTTAAGGAGTTGATAGAGAATTCCATAGACGCAGGGAGCAGACACGTAGTTGTGGAGATAGGTAATGGTGGGCGTGATTATGTCAGAGTAACAGATGATGGTTGCGGTATCAGTGAGGACGATGTAGAACTGGCGTTCGAGAAGCATGCAACGAGTAAAATAAAGAGCATAGAGGATTTAGCTTCTTTACACTCGCTTGGGTTCCGCGGTGAAGCACTGCCAAGCATAGCAGCCGTGTCAAGGATAGAGATGAGCACGAGACATGAGAGCGAGGCTTTCGGTAGCTATCTCAGGGTAGAAGCAGACGAAATAAAAGATAGAAGGCGGATAACCCGTGCAGTTGGGACTACAATAGAAGTCAAAAGCCTGTTTTACAACCTACCCGCCCGAATCGGGACTATAAAATCGAAATCCGTTGAACTACGCCATATTATGGATATATTCATAAATTACGCTGTTATATACCCGGAGATAAAATTTGAACTATTCTATGACGATAAGGAAAAGCCAATAATAAGCACTTTGGGCAATGGTAAAATGCTGGATGCCATTGTTAATGCTTTCGGGAGCTTCATTGCTAAAGAACTAATCGAGTTGAAGGTACAGGTTTCTGCTACTATATTCGAGATTGAACTATGCGGGTATATATCCAAGCCCGCAGCGTCATACAGTACGAAAAAGCACATGTTTACGTTTGTTAACCGAAGGTACGTGAAGGATGAAGTCTTGAACAAGGCAATAAAACGCGGTTACATGTCTCTCTTGCCCAAGCATGCCTATCCGTTCTCGGTCCTTTCTATCAGCATTGATCCCGCTGAAATAAATGTTAATATCCATCCGAAGAAGCACGAGATACAATTTTACCATGCTAAAGACGTCTTTAACTTTATTGGCAGTTCGGTGTCCACGACATTACGCCATGCAGATTTGATTCCCGAAGTTACACAGCGAGAAAAGGGTGTCGAAACATCCTTTGTCAGTCCAGAAGCGAAGAAAGCACCTGTAAGCGTACAAGCTTCGTTTCCTTGTGATATGAACGGGGAAAAGGAAGAGATAAGCGAGCAGGGTAGAACTGACTTGTTAGACTTACTGCCTGCTCCTCTCTACCAGGTTCTTGATAGCTATATCATAGCACAGAGTGCAAGTGACGACGTGATCATGTTAGACCAGCATGCAGCCGCAGAACGTATAAATTTCGAGAAGTTAATCGCGAAATACGGACGCAGGATAGACAAACAGACATTGTTAAAACCGTACATACCGGAACTCAGCCCGCATCAACTGTATCTGTTGCGTGAAAGTGAAGAAGCACTCAGGGCTATGGGGTTTGACATAGAGCGGTTTGGCGACGATACGTATATTATAAGGGCAATACCGGTAGTGTTTTATCGTACGGTCTGCGAGGAGGAGATAATGGGGCTAATCGAGGATTTAGTGGAAGAAAGTGGCAAAAGAGACGATAAAATAAAGGTGTTGTTCAGTACGGCGGCATGTAAAGCGAGTATAAAAGCGGGCGAGAAATTGTCTTATGATGGTATGCGTGAGATTGTGGACGGATTGCAGAATGCGAAGATACCTTATACATGCCCGCATGGTAGACCAACGATGATTCGGCTGGCTAAGAAGGAGATAGAGAAGAGGTTTAAGAGGCGGTAAATAGAAAACTTTATAAAGTGTGGATACATGTGAAGATAAAGGAGGGGGATAAAATACACGGGTATAACTTGTCAGATTAACTTTGTATCATAAAAATCACTCATAGATGTCTCACTCCAACCCGTACTTATGCGCAATCTCGGTAAACGCTGCTGCAAGATACTTCACCTGTTCCCAGCTCAACCCGTAAGTATTCAGTTTAAGGTCCCGCGTTGTCCCGGGGAAGATACCGGTAATCTTACGCTTTCTCAACTCGTCATAGAAGAAATATCCGTGCCGCTTGTGCGTCTTTGCAATCATATCCAGGGTCTGTCTTGTGTCCACCCGCGTTAATGTATGCTTACGCGGCAGTTCTGACGAAACCCTATTGCCTTTTATCTTCAACAACTCGGCAACGAAAAAGTTGGATTTCTTTACCTCCTCTGACCAGTGCTGCACCCGCTCTTTAACCTTTGGAAACGAAGCCATCATTGCTACTAATGGCGCCCCCATCACCGTACAGCCAAGCAATTGCGTCTCTTTTATACCGAATTGACGCCCTGTAACGTCCCCCTTTAATTCCGTTATCGCAAATACGATGTCCGCAAATTCACTGGTCGTTGCAAGCACACCAGTCGGCGCCGGCGCTGCCATGCTCTTATGCCCTGAACCCACGACGAAATCCGCACCGATCTTCTTGCCGTCCACAGGCATTACGCCAACCGTGTATGCGCCATTGTACAAAAACGGGATGTTATACTGTTTGCAGACCTTACCAATGCCATAAACATCGTGTTCATTTGCAAACATATAGTCAAAATGCGAGATTGCAACCAGTTTCGGTAGTTTGCCCGTATTCTCTTTCACCTCTTCTATTTTAGCCGCGGTGTTCTCCGCCGTTACTATGTTCTGGTCATTCACCCGGATCTCCTTCCATATCGCACCCACGGATTCTATCGCAAGGCACAGAGTATAGTGCGCCAGTGAAGAGACCAGAGCAACATCGCCCTTATCGAGAACGGCATTGGAAACGATCTGGAATCCGTTACGAGCGCCCCGCACAACACGAGCAATATCCATACCTACAAATTCCGCAAGCTCGGCTATGAAATCTGCAATTGGTGGTCGTTTGATGTAATCAAGCCTGAACGGTTTGAAACAGTAATCACAGATAGAGTAACCATCCCCATAGGCAATTAGCACCTTTCGCGCCTCTGGTGTGAGCCGTCCCGCCGACTGAATCGGATCAATGTTTATATACTCCTCCTCTCGTGTTCGCAGCTCGATTTTATCGCTAATGTATTTTAGCTTCTGACTATCTTTCGATTCTAACAGTGCCTTAACTTCAGCCAGGACCTTCACAAATTCCGCATTCTGTTCTGTACTAAAATGATGCTCCGGTGCGGTCTCACGGAGTATTTGCCGCAAGTCCTCAAGCCGAAACATTACCTTCAAT
>JAOZPO010000084.1 GCA_029932715.1 Halobacteria archaeon
AAAAAACATTTTTATTCATCAGAGAGTTCATTAATCACGTCTTGGCGATGCACAAAGAGCAAATACCCGCGCATATATTCCGGGCGTATGACATAAGGGGAATTTACAACGAAGACCTGTACCCGGCAACGATGCTAAAGATTGGTCTCGCTTTGGGTACGTATGCGAAAGAGCGAGGCGAAAATAGCGTGGTTGTTGGCAATGACATACGAGCTACTTCTACTTTGCTCTCGAATGCGCTCACTTCTGGTCTGCTTTCCGCGGGCATTGACGTGAGCAATACAGGCACAAACTCTTTTGGCACTTGTGCGTTCTCAGGATGGCAGCTCAAGAAGGATATAATTGCTTATGTGACGGCATCTCATTTACCTCCCGAATGGAACGGCGTGAAACTTTACACCGGAGAAGGAATAGGCTTCTCAGCCGAGGATAATGAAAAGATAAGGGATCTCGTACTGGCAGAAAGCGGAGAAGCGGTTTTGTGGCATGACGTTGGCAACTACCATGAACTGAATTTGCGAGATGAGTATATAGAATACATAGCGAAGAGATTTGACCGTGACAGCTTTGATGGCAAAAGAATCGTACTGGATTGTGGAAACGGTAGCATGGGCCTGGTAGCGCTGGATGTTGCGAATCGTGTAAACCTGAAAGCAGACACGCTTTTCCTGAATCCCGACCCTGCTTTTCCCAATAGACCCTCAGAGCCAACAGATGCGACTTTGGTCGCTTTAAAATCTGAAGTGCCGGGAAGGAAAGCGGATTTCGGCGCGGCATTCGATGGCGATGGCGACAGAGTACTAATTGTAGATGACCGTGGAAGAATGCTGAGCGCAGATCAGTGCGGCGTTATAATAGCCCGAGCATTGTTAGAGGAGCGTAAAGGAACTATTTTAGCAAATGTCGAGTGCTCCATGCTGATCGAGCGTGAGCTGGAGAACTCAGGCGGTAAAATAGAACGAATACCGGTTGGTCATACTTTCCTTACGAAGGCAGCCAAAGAACGAGATGGTGTGCTTGGTATAGAATCAAGCGGGCATTATGTTATACCCTCTTTCTTCCCGTTTGACGATGCGATGGTGATACCGTTGAAAATAGCGGAGATTTTAGTTAAAACCGGGAGAACGCTGTCAGAGCTTGTGGATGCGTTACCTGTGTTTCCTAAGGAGCGTAAGAATATTCAATGTGCTGATACCGTGAAATTCGAGGTGATGCAGGTTCTTGCCGAGCGATTATCAAGTGAATATGGCGCGGATAGGACAAGTACGATGGATGGTGTACGAACGGATATGGGCAGTGATGGTTGGGCACTTATAAGGGCTTCTAATACTTCGCCCTTAATTAGGGTGACAGTGGAGGGTGCAACTGAGGGAATAAAGGATAAATTGATGCGTGAATTCGTTGCGGTTACGGAAGAGGTGATAAGCCAAGAGGAAAAAATGTTTTGAACGCTACGAAGTAAAGCAGAATGATACAACTAACAAAACCGGAAATAGGCAAAGAAGAGATAGAAGCAGTAACCGAAGTCTTACGATCGGGTATGCTTGCGCAGGGCGAGGTAGTTGAAGAGTTTGAGCGCGAATTCGCAGCCTATATCGGTACGGATTACGCAATAGCGACCAATTCCGGCACCTCTGCGCTTCATACTGCGCTCGCATCCGTGGGCATAAAAGAAGGCGATGAAGTTATTACAACCGCGTTCTCGTTCTTCGCAACCGCATCCTGCGTGCTCATGCAGAATGCAACGCCGGTATTCGTTGATATTGACCCGAAGACGTACAACATTGACCCCTTCAGGATAGAAGCTAATTTATCAGAGCGAACAAAGGCAATTATTCCCGCTCATCTCTACGGTCAACCGTGCGAGATGAGCGAGATTATTGATATAGCGAAGGAACATAACCTCATTGTGATTGAGGATGCGGCACAGGCACATGGCGCGGAGTATAAAGCGATACGAGCCGGGTCAATCGGCGACATAGGTGTTTTTAGCTTCTATGCCACGAAGAATATCATCACAGGAGAAGGCGGAATGATTACGACTAACAATGAGGTGATAGCCGAGCGTGCAAGGATGATAAGGAATCACGGGCAGACTAAACGTTATTTCCACGAGTGTCTGGGTTATAACTACCGGATGACGAATATAGCGGCTGCTATTGGCTTAGTCCAGTTACAGAAGATAGATATGTTGAATTTGAAAAGGATGAGCAATGCAAGATACTATGGTGAGCAATTAAATCTGAAGAAGCCTTACGTTTCGCCTAATGTCAAACATGTCTTCCATCAGTACACGATAAGAGTAAAAGATCGCGATAAATTCATTGCGCATCTGGAACGGAATGGAGTGGGTTATGGCATATACTATCCCGTTCCTCTGTCGAGCCAGCCTTTGTTCAATTCGCAGGGCGTTTTTGACGTGGCAGAGCTTGCGAGTAAGGAGGTTGTCTCAATTCCCGTCAATCCATCATTAAAAAGAGCGGATGTTGAGAAGGTAGTGAAGGTGGTGAATTCGTATGAAGGGCGAAGTTAAGTTAGGAAAAGGTGGTAACATCCATGATAACGTGCTATTGGGCTCGGATGAAGGTGGTATAGTGGACGTGGGAGAGAATGCACAGATACGGAGTGGAACAGTAATATATTCAGAAGTGAGGATAGGTAAAAATTTCCGGACAGGGCATAACGTGCTGGTGCGAGAGAATACGGTAATCGGCGATTACGTGCTGGTGGGGACAAATTCGGTTATTGATGGCGACTGCCAGATTGGAGACGAGGTGAGCATCCAAACAAATGTCTATGTTACCAAAGGCACCATAGTCGAGTCGGGAGCATTTTTTGGCCCCTGTTCAGCTACGCTAAACGACAAATACATGCGATATGGTGCGGACTTGAAGGCACCGATAATAAAGAAAGGTGCGAGGATAGGTGCAAATTCGACCATTCTACCAGGCATAGTGATTGGCGAGAATGCTGTGGTCGGTGCAGGTTCGGTAGTGACAAAAGACGTGAAGCCGGGTGACGTAGTTGTGGGGAATCCAGCAAGGAGCTTAAAAAGATGAACCTTCTTTTCGGTATATCTTGAGCATCATGAGTCATTTAAACAAATACTAATTGTATATATGTACAGTTTCCTTTTATTACTACGGGTAATATGCAAGAAGTAAAAGCGGTAAAAATCCTGGATACGACTTTAAGAGATGGTGAGCAAACACCGGGGGTGTCACTAACGCCGGAACAGAAACTGCAAATTGCCAAACGGCTTGACCTATTAGGTGTAGACGTCATAGAAGCAGGAACTGCGGTTATATCGGAAGGTGAGCAAAGAGCAATAAGGGGGATAGCGCATGAAGGTCTAAATGCAGAAATCAGTTCGTTTGCACGTCTTCTGACCGGAGATATAGACGCAGCGATTGAATGCGAAGTTGACACGGTAAATTTAGTCTCGCCCGTTTCTGACAGCCACATAAAGAAGAAATTGAAGATAGACCGAGAAACGCTGCAGAGCATGACAGTAGAGATGTCAGAATATGTGAAGGAGCATGGGTTAAAAGTAGAAGTCAGTGCAGAAGACGCATCCAGGGCGGATATTGCGTTTTTGGAATCTTTCTTTACCGACCTGGCTCAAATTGTTGACCGTTTAAGCTTCTGTGATACCGTAGGCGTGCTGTATCCTGAGCGTACGAAGGAGATATTTCAGACACTTTGCATTTTCGATACGCCCGTTTCCGTACACTGTCATAATGACTTCGGGCTGGCGACTGCGAATTCCGTAGCTGCTGTGATGGCAGGTGCAGAGGTGGTGCATGTAACGGTGAATGGCCTGGGTGAAAGAGCGGGCAACGCATCCTTAGAGGAGGTGGTAATGACTTTGGAACTGCTTTATAACGTAAAGACGAACATTGCAAAGGAGAAGATGTATGAAACTTCTCGTTTGGTCAGGAATTTAACCAAGATGCCTCTGGCACCGAACAAACCGCTTATGGGCGATAACGTATTCACGCACGAGTCAGGTATGCACGTTCATGGCACACTTGCAGGTACAGCTTTGTATGAACCAATTGATCCAGGGATATTAGGCAGGAAGAGGCGATTCACACTGGGTAAGCATACAGGGAAGGCATCAGTGAAACTGGCGTTGGACGAGATGGGCATTACTGCCGATTCGGAACAAACGAAGAAGATACTGGCAATGGTGAAAGAACTTGGAGATAAAGGTAAACTAATCACGGATTCTGATTTTCAGGCAATAGTAGAGGACGTACTGCGTATTGAGCGTGAGGAGAAGATAAAGCTTGTTGATTTATCCGTGGTATCAGGAAAGAATGTGTATCCGACAGCATCACTGCGATTGCAGATAGATGGCGAGGAGGTAGTGGAAGCAGGTGTCGGTGTTGGTCCCGTGGACGCGGCAATAAATGCGCTGCGGAAGGCGATGACAGGTATGGAAATGGACGACTTGCGGCTTGATGAGTACCACGTAGATGCCATCACAGGAGGAACGGATGCGTTGGTGAACGTTAAGATAAAGATAAGCAGGGGCGACAAAATGGTAACCGCAAGTGGCGTGAGCGAAGACATAGTCACTGCATCTGTGTATGCGCTAATCAACGGTGTTAATCGGTTGTACGTCTATTAGAACCCCAATAAACGTGAATAGTCATAAACAAGCAGCTTCGCATTGAAGCCATCATGTCTTAAAAATAGGATATGATTACTTTATTTGTTTATACATGGGGAGACTACATTGGATTTTAGGGGTAGTAATATCCTACGCCTGGATGGACGGATAATATATGATCAAGTAACCGTATTCAATCTATCCTAATATTGTGATATAATGAATGTATTGAAGGGATAATAAATGTTTCTGCTCTTATAGAAAGGTGTGAGGAAGTGGTTAACGTGGACATAGAGAAGCTTTGGGAAATCCTGTATAAGGAGAGGAATACAGCATCACTGCAGGAGTTACCGGAAACGTTCTTCGAGGATGTAAGAAGCTATATGAATAAGTTAGAGGCTGAGAAAAGAGAAGTAGAAGGAACCAGAAGCGGATTTGTAGATGACGAGATAAGGAATGCAGGGATGAAGGTGGAGGATATAATCAGAAGACGTATAGGAAAGATAATAAAACTCGCCAGTTCGGGCTTGAGCACACCACCTAAAGGGATGATGGAGGAGGAGAGATTAATATTCGAGGGCGTAAAGAGAGATGTAGAAGAAGGCAGGGAGCGAATATTCGCATTAATAAAGGGCGAGACAGAAGAGGAAAAGCGGGAAGCGATAAAGAGTGACGAAGAAGAAGATTCAAAACAATCCGTATCCACAGTTGAAAAAGACGCTGATATTGCAGAAACCGAGTCTAAGGAACCGTTACAGATTGTCAGGATATTGGAAGATATACCCACGTTCATGGGTACAGATGGAAGGATTTATAAGGTGAGAAAAGAAGATGTTATTATGCTGCCAAAAACCAATGCAGAGATATTATGTAAGAGAGGCGTTGCAGTGAGGTTTGGAGGTAGAAGAGAAGGAGGAATAGAGAAATGAAGATGCCGAAGCAAGTGCGTATTTATTGCCCGTTTTGCAAGAAGCATACGATACATGATGTGGATAGAGTAAAGAAAGGAAGAGCTTCTTCTTTAAATTGGATAGTGCGACAGAAGAGACGCAGGTCTGGTATAGGTAACAGTGGCAAGTTTTCCAAGGTCCCCGGTGGAGATAAGCCAACGAAAAAGGTATTTCTCAAATATAAGTGCACAGAATGCAAGAAAGCGCATCAGAAGCCGGGATTCCGTGTATCTAAGCTTGAGTTCGTGGAATAGAAGATATAATAATAAAGCAATTGGTATCACTGTAAAGTTGAAATAACACTTTATGAAAAGAGACGGAGGGAAAATATTATGGAAGGGAAGCCGAGAAGCAAATTCGTGAGGGTCAAATGCGATGATTGTGAAAATGAGCAGATCGTCTTTGATCATGCATCCACAACGGTGCGATGCAATGTCTGTGGCAGAAGCTTGGTTATAGCGCGAGGCGGGAAATCGGAGATAAAAACGCAAATAATTGAGTTTCTCGATTAACAACATGAATAGGAGCGATAGATAAGAGATGGTAAGGGACGAATGGCCCGAGACGGGTGAGTTAATAGTCGGCACGGCAAAGCAGCTCAAGCCCTTTGGGGTCTTCGTTACGCTTGAAGAGTATGGCGGTAAAGAGGGTTTTATCCATATATCTGCGGTAGCCCGAGGTTGGGTGAAACATCTGAGGGACCATGTGAGAGAAGGGCAAAAGATAGTGTGTAAGGTATTATATGTGGATGAGCGTAGGGGGCATATAGATTTATCGA
>JAOZPO010000085.1 GCA_029932715.1 Halobacteria archaeon
CGCTTCACCTGGTGTTGGTACGTCAAACACTGTAAAATCGTTAGCATTGTTACCTGTACGTACACCATTTGGATACCGTCCCGCTGACTTCCCTGCCTCCGGTGCCGGTGCACCACCAAGAACACCGTATGCAACTTCATCTACGGTCTCTGTCGTTGAATTAAGCCAGATTACATCTTCATCATTGTTCAACCATCCACTTGCACATGTGTATACCTGATAACCCTGTGCCTCTATGGTCCCCAGAGCAGATAGAGATTTGCTATGCCCTGCGTCATCTTCCAGTGTCCAATCCGTCAGGTTAATAGAAGAATTTCCTTTGTTGTATAGCTCTACCCATTCCGTATCATTGTTAGACATGAACTCGTTTATTACTACGTCAGGTGTAGTAATTGGCCCAGATACAACAACAATATCATCCATCATTATCGTACCACCCGCTACGTTCTCACCTGTTTGAACCGTGTATGTCACATTACCTGACCATTCCTCATTACTGACTGAAGCTTTGATATCATGCCCTACAACAATCAAAAGAGGATCTACCTTTATCAGATATTGCGGAATAGCAGCTATAACATCTTCTGTCGTATCATTTCCTAACTCGATACCCGCTGTAACATCTGATAGAGTCACAAGCCAACCATCAGGAACTCGAGTTCCGTTATCATACGTTACGTCACCTTTTATTTGTATTGGCTGTTGCGGCGGCTCGTCTAATACTCCTACCTCTGCACTTGCCATCGTCACGATCACTGAAGTCATCATTATAGCGATCATCAACATTGCCATTTTGTTCCTTTTTCGTTTCATTTTTGCTTTTCACCTCCTAAGTTGTTTATAGTCAATACTCCCATGTAAATGAAGTATTAGCGCTATACCAATACCCTTTGCCCGGTTCCATTTTACTTATATCTCCATGCCAACCTGGTAATGCGGAATAATATGTCGCTATGAGCCAGTCGCCGCCATCATAACTATATAGTTCATCCTCATTAGTCACATTTGTCAGTAGTTCACTAAGGTTCGCATCACTCAGTCTTGTATATCCAATCAGATTCCAACCTTTGGCTATTGAGACACTCCTTGCTCCTGCTTCTGCCCCTTCTATGGTAGCGGTATATGATGCGTTTGCACTATACCAGTATCCCTTATCTGGTTCGACTGTTTCAAAGTCACCATGCCAACCAGGTAATGCGGAATAATACGTCACTATGAGCCAGCCATCATCATAAGTATATAACTCATCGCCGTCATTCGCATCTGGGAACACCGCATTGATCGAAGTATTGTCTATCGCCAGTGGTATAGAAATCAGGTTCCAGCCTTTAGTAATAGGCAGCTCGAACGTACGCGACGTTGTGTTTATTGTGACACTTTGGATATCACTGACACCAAGAAATGTCTCAGTGGTATTATCGGGATTCAACTTAGTAACGTTTGCGTACACTTTGTAAGCATACGTCCCGTCTGTCAGATTGGTTACCATGTAATCGAAGATATAGCTGGTGGACAAGCCCTCAGTTACACTGCCAGTCGCAGACATTGTATAATTCGTCCCGTCCCAGTCGAGCCATACCTGATCATAGAATACCGATGTGGTCACATTGGGTACTGACACGTTAACAACAACATAGTCCTCTGGTACTTCGGTCTCATCTGCGGGTGTCGGCGCAATGAACTCAATGGTAGGCGTATAATCCGCAATTGCTATGGGCGCTATCGCTGACATTACTAATATAGCACTCAAAAAGAGCGCAATTTTATATCCTTTCGGTTTCATCTTTCACCTCCTTTCTTCCTTATTATACTATGTTCTAATATAACGCACCGTCTATATTTAAATGTTTCTATTGATAGATAACCCTCCTTTAATACTCCCATGTGAATGCTTCTGTAGCACCATACCAGTACCCTTTGCCTGGTTGCATTTTGTTTAAATCGCCATACCAACCATAGTCCGAATAATATGTCGCAGTAACCCATCCTTCATCGTAGGCAAATAGGACATCGCTATCGTTCGCATTTGGAATTATATTATTAAGACCTGCTTCGTTCTGTCCTGTATATCCAATCAGGTTCCAGCCCGTAGCTATTGGAACAGTCCTTGTACCTGCTTCTGTTCCTTCTATGGTGGTTGTATATGCAGAATTTGCGCCATACCAATACCCCTTATCCAGCTCGATAGTTTCAAAGTCGCCATACCAACCGTAGCCCGAATAATATGTGGTTGTGATCCAGCTTCCATTATAGGAGAACAGGACATCGCCATCATTCGCATCAGGAAACACAGCATCAATCGAAGTGTTGCCCATATCCAGCGGGATAGAGATAAGATTCCAGCCTTTAGTAATAGGCAGCTCGAACGTACGCGACGTTGTGCTTGATACCACCAGAATCGCATTGCTCGCCTGCATACCCATTGTACCTGTATCGCGGAACCCGACGACGTTATCGCTTGCCGCGGGTGTCACACTCCGGTCATCAATGCAGAGCTTAGAATTGCCCGCATAATCCTGCCACACGTCTTCCCATACCTGCTCATTGAATGTCAGGTCAGTTCCCTGCTCATTCCCCTGCGCAACAACCGTTATCAACCTTGCGCTTTTATTCGTTGCATTCGCGATTTCGCCCTCTAACGTAACATTCGCTATCGCTTCTCCCGGCGATACGCAGTACTTCGAGTTCGCCATGAGCAAATCGCAGCCCTCAGTTATCCAGTACTCTCTCTCTGGTTCGCTTCCCTCCTCGTACACCACCAGTAACATTTGCCCTGTAAGCACGGTACTTGTATTATCAGCTCCGTTTTCCATGACTGCCGCGTATGTACCTGTTCCACTAATCGCGCTGGATACGTCATAAACGTACGTTCCCTTGGGATAATTATACGATCCAAAACCCTTTTCGTCCGTATACATCGCATCCGGAGTTGTGAAAGAATGCCCTTCAATGACCACAGTTAAATCTGCATCGCCGTGCTCTGTGCTAGAATATGAGTCATACCAGTAGACATAGAGCCGTGCCGTCTTCAACGATGCACTATCAGGAATTGTAATATTGAATCCCGTAGTTGTTGTATTAGCTGGCTCCAGCTCCACCTTCGAGCTGTTCCCAACGGTATAAACCAGATTACCTCTGATCTTCTGATGTTCCAGTAGCACTAATGATGGCAAACCTGCAACTGATTTGCCCTTATATCCGTTATTCACCACCTCTTTTACTATAGATATTGCATTATTATCCTCTGTCGTCTCCTCGCTATCACAATCCACCGTAACGCTTATCGTTACCGATTCACCTGCATGTCGCTGCGTTGGGTCTGTAACAGACACAATTGTAGTACCGTTAACAGCCAGATCATTTACACGCACTTCTTTACTGAAACTTCCAGTATCAAAGCTCACGTTGAAAGCACCCGATGCGTTAGTGCCAATATTATCTATGGTTGCATTGATAATATTACTCGCGTTCGCGAACAACTCGCCGCAATTCGCTCTTAGCTCTGTAACCTTCAGGTCGGGTTTACCTCCTGGCTCTGTTAAAAAGATTATTGCCGTATCAGATATATCGGATCCTTTAATACGATAAACTTCAATTTCCACCTGTCCCACTGTCGTTCCTGCTTTTAGCTTCGCGTACGCATAGCCATTGATGTTTGTCGTATTTCCCACTAATGGCCCTGAGTTATGGTCGTCCCATTCCGAAGTAGTCAGGTACGCATCATCCCCTGGTTGTGCAACTATCTCAAATTTAAGCTTGTAGTTATTACTGGCATCAGTACCATTTGTTGCACGAGCAGTTATCGTAGCTTCCGACATCCCATCTGCCGGGATGCTTGACGGGTCCACATCAACTATTTTTATATCTTTTGGTTCTGGACCAGGGGGGTAGTCATTCCCCTGCGCGCATAGTACCGTCCCGGCAACCGCAGCTAAAATAACAACTGCTGCTACTACAAGGCAATTAAATATTTTCCCCTTCGCTTCTCCCATTCTTATCATCCTTCCCTTTTACCCTCCTTCTCTCTTTCTCTCCTTCTCGCTATATATAGCACGTACTTCTTGCTCATACGGTTAATAGTTAACAGTATATAAAAGCATATGTTATTAATACGTACTATTCCTGTCCAGCTTCTCTCGCTTTAGACGACTCTAAATCCGTTAATATACGCCATTTACGCTTCCTTGCTATTATCGGTAATAGTAAAAAGTGAATATAAAAAATATTTTACCTGACTTCTCCCCTTCTTCCCCTATTATCAAGAGTGAAAAGGCGTTAGGCACAATAAATAAAAAAGTAAAAGGGAGTGAAACTCACTCCGCAACTGGTTCCACTTCCGCAGTTTCTGGCTCTTCACCTGCTGCAACTTCCGCACCTGATTCCGCGGCACTAACCATCTCTACCGGTAGCCATGTCTCAGTCAACGCTTCTATCTGCGCATACACCTGCCTGTCGCGATAGTGCTTCATCGTCGCGGCACCAGAAGGACAAACGGCGTTACAACCACCACAACCCTTGCAAATCGCTTCGTTTACCGTCATCACATGCCTTAACTCGTCAAGCTCAAGCGCACCGTAGGGGCAGCCCTCTGCGCATGTACCGCAGCCTATGCAAATCTCCTCATCTATCTGCGAAATCGCGGGCTCTATCACCGCCCTGCCCTGTACCAGATAGCGAAGGGTACCCGAAGCGGTTGCTTTGCCCTGTGCTATGCTGTCAGTTATGTCCTTTGGACTTGCGCAGCATCCTGCGATAAATACACCGTCTGTCGCCGTATCAACCGGTCTGAGCTTGGGGTGTGCCTCCATCAAGAACCCGTCAACGGACGTAGAAAGCTTAAGCATACTTATGATGCTCTCTACGTCTTTATTGGGTGCTAATCCCATGCCGAGCACCACGATGTCCGCTTCCTGCTCATACGGCTCACCAATAAGCGTATTCTCGCCTCGTACCACCACTCTATCGCTGCCCGGTTTCTTATATATCTCACCAGGAAGTCCTCGCATATAGAACACGCCTGTTTTCTTTACGTCGCCGTAAAACTCCTCAAATCCTTTGCCAAACGCTCTCACATCCTGGAAAGCCACTGTTACGTTCGCATCCGGCAGTTGCTCCTTTGCTAAGTACGCCTGCTTCGCAAGATACATGCAGCATACCCTTGAGCAGTACTCATTCCCTACCTGCTTATTCCTTGACCCGACACAGCTTATAAACATGATGTCCTTCGGCTCTTTTCCGTTCAGTTCTATCTTGCCACCCGTAGGTCCACCTGGAGACAATAGCCGTTCAAACTCCATGCTCGTGATTACGTTTGGATACACGCCATACTTGTATTCCGCCGATACCCCTGGGTCCACGATGTCATACCCGGTTGCCACTATTATCGTTCCAGCGGTGAACTCTTCTATCTCCTCTTTCTGCTCGAAATCTATAACTCCCGGGCATGCCGCCATGCAAGGAGGTACTGCCTTGCCTTCCTTTATGGTTTCAAGCGTTGCATCGCCGCATTTTCCATCTTTTAGCAGTAAACAATGTTCTGGATCAATCGTATATACAGGCGGAACCGCAAACGGGAAAGGTATGTAAATAGCACTCCTCGTGCTCAAGCCCTCGTTGAATTCATCTGGTATATCTTTCACCGGACATGCTGCTGCGCATTTCGTGCAATCCTTGCACTTTTCTGAATCTATGTACCGCGGTTTCCTTTTTACTTTCACATCAAAATTCCCGATATATCCTCCTATCTCTTCAACCTCAGAATACGTCATCAGGTCTATGTTCGGATGCGCACCAACCTCAATCATACGAGGCGTCAGGAGAGAAGCAGTACGCTCAAGTGTTGGGAAGGTCCTGCTTAATTGTGCTACGTGCCCGCCGATAGACGGCTTGCTCTCCACTAAATGCACCTTATAGCCGCCATTCGCGATGTCTAACGCCGCATACATTCCGGTTACACCACCGCCTATCACCAATGCTTCCGGCTTGACGTCCACCAACTTCTCCTCTATTGGTTCCAGTAACGCACTCCTCGCAACGGCACTTCTTACCAGCTCCTTCGCCTTCTCCGTCGCTTCTTTATGAAAATCCCCGTGAGGCCAGCTGCAGTGTTCCCGGATGTTCGCCATTTCATAGTAAAATGGGTTCAGTCCCGAATCAGAACAGGTCTTTCTGAACGTGGGCTCG
>JAOZPO010000086.1 GCA_029932715.1 Halobacteria archaeon
GAACTTGACGACACGAGGTTGGGGGAAGAGTTAATTGCAATGTAATAGGAGGCAGAGAAAATGCGGAAAGAAAGGATAGCGATTGTAGTTGCAGTTTTTACCCTGTGCTTGGTATCAATAAACACTGTCTCTGCCAGTAGTTTAAGTGTGACAAATCCTAACCCTGTAAGCATAACATTTGGCATGCCCAAAGGTACTACCTTCCATACTTCAACAAATTTTGAGATCGAAAATACTGCAAATGTAAGCGTTACGTATAGTGTAGAGGAAATTCCCACTGACTCAGGAATAAAAATCATACCATATTCAGGAACAATCGATGCTGGCGATAAGGTGCCTGTATCACTTAAGATCGAACTGGATAGTAATCTGCTGGGCCAAGAGCACTACACTGGTCGAATCAAAGTGGTGGAGAAAGATAAACCGCCTATAATAAAAAACATTCCTATTAGTATCACACACAATGCGAAGTTACAGGTTTCACCAACTTCCGTCACTTTTGATACGATAGGTGCAACCGGTTCAACGCGCGAACCGGTGACTTTTTCGGAGACGCTTGGATACAAATCAATAGAAGTGAGCTTAACAAGAACAGCGGGAAATGAATGGGTAACAGCCAGTTCCAACAGATTTAAGGTGGATGCGGGAGGTTCTGAACCTGTTACCTTCACTTTTAAGCCCCGCGGAGTCACACGAGATAATTGTGTAAGATACCACTCATGGACATACAGCGTTTCAAGTACCAAAGGAGCAGGAAGTTACACAATTGATTTAAAAGGAGAAATTTGCTGCCCGGCTAAACTCTCTTACGACCACCACCCCTCCACAACAACTATAACATTTAACAGACCTAAGACTGAGCATCATACATATCAGGCGACAGCTAAAATCAGGGTCAGCAATACCGGCTGTGAGCAAATGCACCTTAATCTGCCACGGCTAACAAGTCCTTCAGGCGGGGTCTCGCTATCAGTAAAAAAATACCCCTCTTATGTCAGCGGTTATAGTTCTGGATATATAGAAATAGCTATCTCTGCACCTTATGATGCACCCGAAGGAACGTATTACGGATATTTAGATATAGATGCCGGCGGGGCAGGGCATGGTAAAAATGTGCCCATACCAATAGTGATATTATGGCCCGTGGACTTCACCATCTCCTCCACATCGCCCTATTTCTCCTCTTCTCCTCTTTCTATTGAGTTCGGCTCGTTAGAGCTAAAAGAGCATGGCTATGACACTAAAAACTTGAGCCTGAGATTAACAGAGTACTATGGTTATAAACCGGTAGAGAATTTACGGTTCTCGTCCAGAGATGAACGCAGAGATTGGCTAAAAGAGGAGCGTGATTTCCTGGCAATCCCTGCTGGCGGTACAGGAAACGTTATACTCAGGATTGAACCCGGCCTGGAAGCGGTGCCAAAGCACTATTCCTGGCAGTATTACATAAGCGCCCGGGAGATAAGCGCAAAGCGGATAGACATAACGGCGAAGATCGTGCCTATGAATATCAGTAATATGATAAAACGTTTTGAATCGTTCAGAAATAGCCCATTATACCGGCGCTATCCGGCATCAGAGAATATAATATCAAATGCTATCGGGCTGCTGGGTGATGTAGAACGAAGCGATGTAGGTGCGGAAGACTGGCAAAAGATACCGGTTTTGACTAAAGGGTCTCTATCGCTGTTAAGCTCGCTGAACGATAGCATAACGTACTATGAGGAGCAGAGCTATGGAAATGCGGTAGAGGCGTTGTGGACTGCATGGGTATCACTATCCATAATAGATGCGAATTACGAGCTGAATAACCGCGATATAAAGGGCTATGCAAAGGATAGTGCAGCAGGTGCGGACAGGTTAACAGAGGAGGTATTGAGAGCAGAAGCGAAAATGCTTGAATTACGTGCCTGGAACATAAAGAAAGCAGTAGAGCACGCAATGCCCACTAATGATATAAGTAAATTAGAAGAGGAAGAGAACGTGCTGGAAGCTGCGTTGTCATATCAGTACGCGGCTACCTTATATGGACTGCTCAATGATAAGGAAAAGCGGTTGGACTGCTCCTATGAAGAGACGCGGATGATGGATAAGCATGATGATTTGGTAAGTGCAGCATCTGACCTTCGTATCCAGACCGAGAATATCATATTAAATGCTAAGGAGAAAGACCTCAATCGGGTTTGGGATACATACGTACTTTCAAATCCATATAACTACGATACCGCTTCTGGTAGCTATGAAACTGCGGGGCGATACCTGGAAGAAGCAACAAAGAAGTACCGGCTCGCGGGTGAGGTTATTATGGCAAGGGACACAGAAGAGGATTTGCATGATTTAAGAAGTGAATGGCGGTATATGCAGTCTTTGTTCTTTATGATGGCTATTGTGTATGGTGCTGCTTTAATCTATGTGCTAACTCGTATTATCCGCGGTACCATAGCATATATGAATGATCTGCAAGAACGTGAGATAGGTGATGTTGTAGTCTCGTAGTGGAACTCTGTCGAGTTTCTTACTTGCCTTGATCGTGAGTGATTATACACAGGAAGCTTTTTTATGTGTTGCTTTGCATATGTGTTCGGTTAAGTACGACTCAACATAAAAAATAATGACCCATAAAGTAATATAACAACACATTTTCGACACAGATTTATCTTTTTCCCCTTCCATACGATATTTTACCATCACAGAGCAGAGCGCCCAAAATTAATTAGAAGTTTGCGGTTTCCATCTGCGTTAATCTGTGTCCATAAAATACTTTTTGTATCTCTTTTCTTTTGGTTTTGTGTGCTATAAATACTTAACCGAACACACATGGGTTGCTTTGCTACTAAAAATCGCTATTTTAGTTCGCTAAATCTCACTGCCGCCTTTATACGCTTGATATTACGCTCTGATTCACTAACCGCACTTGCTCTATTATCACCAACACCTATGGCAGTAGCTATCGGCTCACCCTGCTTTATAACCTTTCCCTTCTCCGGCACGTCCACAATCCCGTCACTATCTAAATTAACCTCTACCACACCATCCTGCTCTGCAAATGCAATAACCTTCGCTGCATACCGCTTTGTCACTACTCTGTCCGGCAGTAACCCGTCTCTAACTGCACGCACACTGAGGTCTACAATATTCAAACCCGTAGAACACTCCACAGAGTCCAAACTACCCTGAATACGCGGGTTCACTTCTATTACAACTGGACCATCGTCACTAACAACAAAATCAACGCCATTACTACCTATTAAGCCCAATTCATGCGTTAAGTACCCGGCAATATCACACATACGTGCAGAATAATTCGTTTTGAATGGGGTAATGTTTCCGCAATATACCAGTGGTCCCGGGGCACAAAGCGAATCCAGCCCGATTAACTGCTCGTTTACTGCCACTGCGCTTGTCTCCTGCCTTGTAGATACAGTGGATACCGAAGCATGCACGCCTTTTATGTATTCCTGAAATAAGAACTCGGGCAGTTGTCGCGCGCAACGAATCAACTCCGTCTCGTTGCTACACAGGAAATTGGCGATTCCACCACCGCCGTGTGCTGGCTTCGCTACTACCGGGTACCGCATAGACTTCACCAATCCCTGTTCTTTTACTTCACGCCCGGTATATGTAACAGGATGTGCGATACCTAACTCATCTAATCGAGAAGCCAACCACGCTTTGTTTGATACTTGCTTCGTCTTCTCAGGTGTGTTGCCCAGAATCTTTCTATATGAATTAGCCCCTGGTAACGCTTTCTCTTTTAATGATTTGCTTTTTAAGAAGCCAAACTCCACACACTCCAATCCGGAACCTATAATAATCGCGTCCATAATATCTATAACCCCTTTGAGACTGCTAACAGCGGCGTGAAGCTGAAGTGGGTCTAACGGGAAAAATCGCTTTGCACGTTTACGCGTATCCACATCACCAAAGGCATCGGCTGCATACATCTCATAGCCCGCTCGGCACCCAGAACAGACAATATGCCTGACTGAATATCCAATTGCCAGTATCTTTTCTGCCTTTTCTTTGCGGCTCGGCACGCCTTTATGCTCTTTATTCAACATATACAACACAGTTTCTTAAACGGGAAAGAGATTTAAACACATAACCCAAAGATAAACTTGCAATGTTAATTGATATCTATCCCTTGATGACACCGTTTACGGTACTGATAGCAGTGGCACTTTTACTCGTGCTTTTTTCCTATGTAAGGCGTAAAATAAGCACTTCTGCATTCATCGGAACGCTTCTGCTCGGTGTGGGTATTGTGGTAACGCTTGGACGGCGATATAGTTACGCAGGATTGCTTGCACTAATGACCTTCTTCTTCTTCGGAAATATGGTTACGAAGTACAAATACAGTACGAAAGTCAAGCTCGGTGTTGCAGAAAGTAACAAAGGCAGACGCAGTATAAAAAATGTACTTGGTAACGGTTTGGGCCCCTTAATATTCGCAATATTATATGCCGACTATCACAATACTATCTTCTTGCTTGGATTCTCCGGTGCTGTTGCAACCGCATGTGCCGATACATTTTCTACCGAAATAGGGCAGGCACGAGGAAAACCACGCTTAATCACAACCCTGAAGAAGGTTCCGGTGGGCACCAACGGTGGCGTTAGTTTCAGTGGTTTTGTAGGTGCAATGCTTGGTTCCGGTTTAGTCTCTATCGCTTGTCTCACATTCAGGTTAGCAATAGAACCGCAACTGTTCTTTCTATTCTGCTTCTTATCCGGGTTCATAGGCGGCATCGCTGATAGTATCTTAGGTGCGACAGTAGAAGACAGAAAGCCACTAAAATTGAATAAACACCATGTGAATATATTAGCCACGCTATTTGGGGGATTGTTTGCTATTGCTCTGTGCTATACAGTTCTTGATTATCTGCGGATTACACAGATTAGTCAGCTTACGCTGCTTTTAACTACAAAGGCGCAATACATTATTGACTATTTCATCCATCAAATACAGACCCATATTTTTTAAATGCGTTATGCAAATAAGACAACCATGACAATCCTGATAAAGAACGTGCAGTTGGAAGGCAAAGAGCGGAATATCTACATTGAAGGCAATAAGATAGAGGCGATTAGCGAGCCTGGTAGAGCGGAAGAGGCGGAATTTGTGATTGATGGTAAAAAGAAGGCGGCAATTCCCGGACTCTTCAATGCGCATACACATGCAGCAATGACTTTACTGCGTGGCTATGCAGATGATATGCCGCTTCAGGAATGGCTGGGGACGAAGATATGGCCATTAGAGGCGCGATTAACGGAGGATGACGTTTACTGGGGCACGAAACTCGCATGTCTGGAGATGATAAAATCAGGTACTACATTCTTTAACGACATGTACTGGCACTGCCGGGGCAGTGCGAGAGCAGTAGCTGAAATTGGGATGAGAGCGGCGTTGTCCGCGGTATTTATTGATGGCTTTGACGAAGTTAAGGCAAAAGAGCAGATAAGCAGGAATGAAAGCTTATACGAGGCGAGTAAAAAACTACCAGCACGAATTGATTTTGCACTTGGTCCTCATGCAATATATACGGTCTCAGAGGAAAGCCTCTGCTGGACACGTGATTTCGCAGATAAGCATAATCTGCTGGTTCATATTCACTTATCAGAGACAGAAGAGGAAGTGGAGGACTGCATAAACCGGTACGGTATGCGACCTGTGGAATTCCTCGATAGTATTGATTTCTTGAATTCAAGGACGATTGCATGCCATTGTATCCACATGAGCAGAAGAGAGATAGAGTTATTGGAGAAGCACGATGTGAAGATAGTGCATAATCCCGTATCAAATATGAAATTAACATCAGGTAAGCAGCCATACGAAGAGCTGAAGAAGCATGGGCTATACTCTAATATCGCACTTGGGACCGATGGCTGCGCATCTAACAACAACCTCGATATGTTTGAAGAGATGAAGATTGCATCGTTACTCTATAAAGCTTACTCCGGCGATCCGACCGGAATGCCGGCAAAAGAAGCTTTTGAACTCGCAACTGTTAACGCTGCGAAGATGTTCAGGTTGAATTCCGGCGTGGTAGAAGAAGGAAAGCTGGCTGATGTTGTACTGCTGGACTTGAATAAGGTGGAACTTGTGCCGAATCATAATTTAATCTCGAATATCGTATATGCAGCGAGTGGCAGTTGTGTTGATACTGTGATATGTGATGGT
>JAOZPO010000087.1 GCA_029932715.1 Halobacteria archaeon
CACATGCGGGTAGAGGATATAGCATAAAAAAATCGGGTCATGCAACCATAGTAATGGTGGGTTTTCCGTCGGTGGGCAAGTCCACGCTGCTCAACCATCTTACCGGCACTAACGCAGAGGTTGCTGCTTATGATTTCACCACCCTTGATGTTATACCGGGAACTCTGGAATACAAGGGCACACGGCTGCAAGTGCTTGACGTACCAGGGCTTATCCCGGGTGCCGCGGCGGGGCGCGGGCGAGGCAAGGAGGTGATTGCTATAATGCGAAACGCCGATCTGGTTCTCATCGTTGTGGATGTTTTCCACCCGGAACAATACGATATACTTGTAAAGGAGCTGTATGATGCGGGCATTCGCATTAATACACGCCCGCCTGATGTCACCATACACAAATTGGCTCGCGGCGGAATAGCAATAAACAGCACGGTGGAGCTAAATCAGGAGTTAGACGAAAAAATGGTTCGCAGTGTATTAGCAGAATACCGGATACACAATGCTGAAGTCCTCATACGTGGGAAAAAAATCACGCTCGATGAGCTTATAGATGTGGTTACAGGAAACCGCAAGTATCTCCATGCAATCACCGTCATAAACAAGATAGACCTGGCAGACCCGCTGACGCTTTCAATATGCAATGACCGATTCCCTGATGCAATTATGATCTCCGCAGAGGAGGGCATAAAGATAGACAATCTGAAGGAGCGAATCTACGAGGTACTCGGCTTTATACGAATCTATATGAAGCCGCAGGGAGCACCGCCGGATATGGATAATCCTATGGTTATGCGCATAAATTCAACAGTGGCTGACGTCTGTTCCGTCCTCCATCGTGATTTCGTAGAGCGATTCCGGTATGCACTAATATGGGGTCCATCAGCGAAGCATTCAGGACAGCGTGTGGGGCTTTCGCATGTGCTTGTTGATGGCGATGTGGTTGGCATAGTGGTACGGAAATAAAAATCGAAAAGTATTTTTATAGTATGATATATTATTAGTATCGCAATGACGGAAGAAGAAGAAGGCGTATCAGCACTATTCTTGGAGATGGTGGATAGTTTCAATAGGGAAAGCGAGCGGATTTTTAAACAGTTTGATGAGATCAAGAGCAAATATTCGGAGGGCGTGGATATTAGGGCTGATTTAGAAGCGTTTAAAAGCAAGAATCCTCGTATCTTTACCCTTATTGATGACATCTACCACAAGGAAGTGGAGCTTACGGATAAACTGGACAAGGGAGAAGTCGAGCAGGAAAAGAGGGCGAAGCTGCTTGAATTTAAGGTTCGGTTCGCTGATCTGGCAGATGAAATAGACTTTTTAGTGCTTGAAGAGATTGGAGTGCTGAAGTAAATAGCTCTTACGATTTGTTATTATTGCTGCCCAGCACGCGATAGCGAATAGAATAGTTCATTAACCTGCTTCTCCGTCTCTTCGCGTGTGCCTCCATTATTTATAACGAAGTCGGCGAATTCTAACTTATCATCCAGCGGCATTTGTAATCCTATCAGCTTCTTCGCATCTCCCTCCTTCACTCCTTCTCGTTCCATCACCCGTCTTATCTGTGTCTCTTCGTTTACATAGACCACAATCACAGTCTCAAATTCCTTGTACATTCCCGTTTCTATTAACAGCGGAACGTCAATAACAACCAGCGACCCGGGATCAATCGCCCTTATCGCCTCTACCCTATCCCTGCACCGTTTTATCACTTCCGGGTGTATTATCGCCTCTAACTCCTTACGCCTTCTTGAATCGTTGAATACGACATCCCGGAGTTTCTTACGGTCTATCTCCAGATCCTGCTTCAGTATAACTTTACCAAATGAATCTACTATCTTCCACCACGCCTTTGTGCACGGTCTTACTATCTCTCTGCTTATGACATCACAGTCTATCCCGTAAGCGCCAAGAGCCATAATATAATTTAACACGAGCGTCTTCCCGCTCGCTATTCCGCCCGTTATAGCTGCTATTCGCATTGCTTCTGTGTTGTATCTATATACTTATATGTGTACATGATACAGCATAACATGACGAAAGAATTATACGGCATTATCGGCGATCCGGTAGAGCACAGCCTCTCTCCGGTAATGCATAACGCAGCATTTGATGAGTTAAGCATGGATGCTCTTTATGTCGCTTTTCGCGTTCCACAGGAAGAAGTAGCTGATGCGATAAGAGGAGCGAAAAGCCTTGGTATCCGTGGTCTTAACGTCACCATACCGTTAAAAGAAAAAGCGTTCTCTGTCGTAGATACAGAAGAAGTGGCGAAGAGAATAGGAGCAATAAATACCATTGATTTCCATTCTGGTTCACCGGTAGGATATAATACTGACGGTTTAGGAGCACTGCAAGTATTGAAAGAGACGGTTGGCGTAATAGAGACAAGAAACGTGTTGATTCTGGGTGCTGGTGGTGCCGCGAGGGCTATATCATTTTATCTCGATTCGGAAGGTGCTAATGTAACATTAGCAAACAGGACGAAAGAACGAGCGGCTGTGTTAGCTTCTAAGCTTCGTAATGCGAATTCTATTGGTTTGGGTGCCGAGCTCAAGAGGCACATCCAGGATTCGGATATAATAATAAATACTACGTCCGTGGGGATGCATCCAAAAGAAGATGCTACTCTGGTAACTGCGGATTTGATGCACTCTGATCTCGTTGTCTTCGATATTGTGTATAACCCAATGGAGACGAAGCTACTGCGAGAGGCGAAAAAGGCGGGTGTTAACATGATTATAGATGGTGTGAAGATGCTCGTCTATCAGGGTGCTGCTTCATTCAATATATGGACAGGAAGGGAGCCGCCGGTAGAGACGATGGAGAAGGCGGTTAGAGATGCTCTGGTGCTATAAATACCTTCTCTGTATTTTTCAAAGCTTTATTTTATCGCTCGTCTCTTAAACGCCCACAAGCCCAGGGAGAAGAAGATAACAAAGTAAATGCCTATTCCTATAAAACAGTAAATAGCAGACAGATAAGCGATTTGGGGTGTGAGAATAGCTCGAGTACCCTCGCTTATATAAGTTAAAGGAATAAAAAGAGTGAGGTAGAAAAAGGCTGGATTCAGCTCAGGAAGGAGTGAAAGGGGATAGAAAGTAGCACCAAAGAACATCATTGGCATCATGCTAATAAACATCACTTCAAACAAGGTCTCAGGAATAAAGGAAGAGCCTAATGCAAGACCAAGTGATGCAAAAGTTAGCCCTGAAGCTATAAAAATCAGAAACAGCTCACAGTAGCAGAGAGGAGAGAAGGAGAACGTTCCTGGGAACATTATTAACGCTATAGCCAGCACTAATGTCCCGGAGACGATACCCTGAAATGTGCCACAGATTATCTTTTCTAAAGCAAGAGTTCTCATAGTTATAGGAGTGAGAATATGCGCCCTGATATCTTCATTATACTCAAAACTCAATCCAATTCCCGCTGCCACACTCCTCATACTGCCAGTCATGGTAGACATGGAGACTATTCCGGGGACAAGGATTTCTATATAACCAGTCGGGAAAAGATTTAAGTCGGGAAGAAGCAGTCCAAACACAAGCAGGAAGAAGAGTGGCTCACCTACTATACGGAGTAGATTACCTCCTATTTCTTTACAGAAAACATACATGTCCCTCCTGAAGATCGCTACTGCGGCATTAAAACTCCACTTTGCTCTTTTTAGCGTCACGTTAGGCTCCTTCCTGTTAGATTTATGAACACATCTTCTAAACTTGGCTCCTGTGAACGCAGCCGGTACACTTTCAAGCCGTGTCTCTGTATAATTTTTATTATTTGTGGAATGTTCTTTTCCGCGTTGTGGGTATAGACATGCAGCTCTGTAAATCCCTTTTCTATCACCTGCACTTCTTCAACCTCTTCAAATTCCGCGATCTCCTCTACCACATCATCAGAAATTCGTTTCAATTCAAGAGTGACTACACTACGCATAATGCCCTCGTTCTTTAGCTTTTCCGGTGTGCCTTCCTTTACTATCTTCCCCTGGTTCATTATAGCAACTCTATCACATAAACGGTCTGCTTCTTCCATATAGTGCGTGGTAAGAATCATTGTCTTCCCCTCGTCCTTAAATCTCAGTATCTCGTCCCAGATCGCGATTCGTGCTTGTGGGTCAAGACCCAGGCTGGGTTCATCAAGGAAAATAATTTCGGGATCATGTATTAACGCGCGTGCAACAAGAAGCTTTTGCAACATACCACCAGAATACTGTCGTATCCCGTTATCTGCTCTATCCGTAAGCCCAACTAAAGCTAAAAGTTCCTCTACTCTGCTCTTTGGATTCTTTACGCCATACGCTCTTGCCATTACCAGCATGTTTTCGCGTCCATTAAGCTTTCTATCCAGACTTCGATGCTGAGGTACAACTCCTATAAGATGTTTAACAGCTAACGGATCGTTTACTACGTCTATTCCTTTTATTCGTGCTGTACCGCTGGTAGGTTTAACCTCTGTGGTAAGTATACCAACGAGAGTAGTCTTTCCTGCTCCGTTTGGACCGAGCAGCCCGAAAATCTCGCCTTCCATGACGTGAAAAGAGACATTATCCAGTGCTTTCAGACCATTATAATATTTAACCAACTGTGAAACGTGAATCATGCTTTTTAATGATTATAATATGCAGCATATTAATGTATCCTTTTCATTTCTATGTATCAACGAAAGCATTAGCAAAGAACTGATGATAGCAATGAAGGAACTGGAAGAAGAGATAAAGGGCTGTAGACGTTGTGACTTATGGAAAACGAGAACCAATCCAGTAGTTGGAGAAGGCACGTTATCCGCGAGGGTAATGTTCATAGGTGAAGCCCCGGGCTACTATGAAGATTTAAAGGGCAAGCCATTTATAGGTAAAGCGGGTAAGGTGCTCGACGCGTTATTGGAATCCGTGGGCTGGGAAAGAAGCGAAGTTTACATAGCCAATGTGCTTAAATGCCGGCCACCGGAGAATAGGAATCCAACAATGGCTGAGCTAAAATCATGTACGCCATATCTGGATACACAACTGGCGATTATTGAACCCACGGTTATTGCTACACTCGGGAACTTCTCGTTGGGTTATATCTTCGATAACTTCGGGCTAAAGAAGGCGAAAATAAGTAAAATACACGGAAAAGTCTTTAAACTAAGCACGGTTGCGGGTATCAAAAAGGTAATACCGTTATATCATCCAGCAGTTGCCACTTACAATCCAGGGATGAAAGAGACGTTGATTGCTGATTTCAAAGTGCTGAGTACTTGTTAAATAAAAAAAATATATGGTTGCTATTAGTGCGCATTCAAAGCGGATATTTTACCCCTTGCATTGATTTCAAGTCCGTCCGTCAACGTAAACACGCATTCGCTACTTCTGCCTGCATATCGGACAGTAGGTGTTGTTACTGAGCTGCTGATTAATCTTACACCACAAACTATAAAAGGCATCGAAACCAAACTATATGCGGAGGTGAAAACGTAAAAATGAATAAAGGAGAAGATAGAGGTAAAACTAATAAAGCGATATTAGGCATTGCAGTGGCTGCGGTTATTTTAGCTTCGGTAACAATAGCGATGCTGGGCAGCATAGAAGCGCACAGTACTGGCGGACCGTACAACATCATTGCAAAACAGCCAGCAGCAGCACAAATGGTGCTAATCGGGCAGGATTTGGATTTCAGTCAAGACTGGGGAAGTAATATTGCAACAGTATCGCGCGTGAAGGAAGGCGCAGTGGAATGGACGAAAACGGCAGATGCGCAGAACCACCTTACCGTAAGCGAGGATGAAGACCAGTGGACACGAGCGGGTGCGTTTTATGTGAACTGGGTAAATGCGACAATATGGGATGCAAAGCTTACAGTTTCTAATCCCAGTATGCCACTGAAGCTGAAAGTAGGAACGAAAGAAGTATCGTCCATCGCCAGAGGTACTTCTCTTAGAGTGGATGCCGGAGGAATAAACCTGTTTGACGAGGATAAAGTTGACCTTGTTATAATAGGACCTAAAGGTCAGATAAAAAGCAAAAACGGATATACATTTGCTCCCATAACCGTGGGAGAATTGAGACAACTTACAGACATTGACACCACCAACTGGGACATTGGCTATTACACGTTCCAGGTGAAAACCAAACCACAAGC
>JAOZPO010000088.1:0-244 GCA_029932715.1 Halobacteria archaeon
ACGTATTTTTCCGGATTGTACCTTCTTTTGATGTTGCATTATTTACAATGTGCTGCTCGACTTTTATAATCACGGATGTTATGTTGCCCGAGCTGGCTTCTGCATCTGTTATACCAAGATGCATTATTCCTGAATCCGTGGCTACTGCATATTCGTCATCTGAGGTGTACGTGTTAGTCCCGTTGGACCATTTGTAAATAGATATAACATTTGATTGGAAAATAAACGTGATTAATTTCTTGCC
>JAOZPO010000088.1:254-3616 GCA_029932715.1 Halobacteria archaeon
GCTCTACTGTCCGAATCGTGGAAGTTCGTGTATAGTTCACAATAACCGCTACATAATCTATGTGCCATGTATATCCGTGGTCAATCAATCCGGTTGTGGTATTCGATGCAATACTTACGTTCAGCGAATCGATGCCCGCCCAGCTCCAGTTCCTGCGCTGTGCTGTTATATTATAAGTTAGGTTGGAATCGGAGGTGGTTCCAGGGAACGTTTCGCTTAGGCTGCCATTAAAAATAGGTGTTATCGTGAAGCATGGTGTGTCACGTTTATCAATTATCTCATCTACCACGAGCGTGGCATTAAACCCTTCGGCAGTGCCATTTACCTTTACGTTTATCGTATTCACTTCATCTATGTACAGAACACTGGGCGTTATATCTTCCGGAACAATGTCGGGAAGTAGAACGTTAAACGCGCCTGTAATATTGTTATCCCCCTCATTTGTTTCTTTTATGTCATCATCAGAATCAACAAACACCCTCATCGTATGGTTTCCAAGCGAGGTTGGTTTCCAGTTGATACTCACGTTCTCCTTTCCATAGCATGTAACGTTGGTCGTTTTTCCCACTACCGTCTCGTACTCGATTAAAGAAATCTTGAAGCACTCTGCCATGCCTTCTACCGTTACATTGACCTTATTTGTGGCATTTACAAATATTGGATCAATTGTGATTGACGTGGGAATCAGGTCCGTAAGTTTTACATTTACTGGCACCTCCTGTATATTGTTATTATCATTTCGTTCCCGCACCCTGCCATCAGAATTAACTATAAGTGAGAGGTTGTAGGTTCTATTCTCTGTGGGTCGCCACACAAAAGCAATCCTGGTACCTTCTCTTACCCCTTCTACCCTCTGCACACCCACAGGCTCATCATCTGCCTTAAGTGTGACATTGAAGCTTTCATCTGTTGTACCGTTTATCGTGCAGTTTATGATATTCGGTACATTCACATAGCTTCTATCTGGTGGTATTATTTCTGTTGGATACAGGTCGGGATACACAACCTCAATCATCTTCGTTGCATTGTTGTTCGCTTTATCTGATTCGCTAATATTATTCATCGAATCTGCGAATACCATCAAATTATGATGTCCTGTGTTATTTGGCCTCCATTTGAATGAGACCACGCTGAGAGAAGCCTGCCACACGGAATCTGTTTTTCCCCTTCCAACAAACTCACCATCAGAGAGGAGGTCTACATAAAAAATACCACCATTGCTTTTTATATCTGCTCTGACAGTGTACGAGGTGTTTACACATGTTTCATCTTTCGTTTCGATGTTGCTAACCGAGATATCCGAAGGTTCATAACTCTCACGCATCGTCTTGAGCATTACAGGATATGGTTCACCGCAGAGTGCCGGGATGGGAAAAGTGGTTGCACTTGGCGGGAATAGCGAATAGTTTACCGTATAATTGAATGAGCCATCTGGCTGTTGCAAACTCAGCAAATATTCAATTGTCTTGCGGTAGTGTGATATATCGTCTCCAGCAGCGATGAACGCTTGTACCGCGTATGAAGTCGTCTTTACATCAGAATAGCCGCCGTTATCATCCCGTGCAGTTCTAAGGTACTCTAACGCATTTTTAATTATTTCCGTTTGTTGTGCTTCCCCCGAAGTGATTAACGCCTGAATCACGAGCGCGGTCGTCTTAACATTACTACCCACACCGTATGCACTCCAGCCGCCATCCTCGTTCTGCCTATCTTTGATGTATTTACTTACGTTTGTAATCATGTTCTTTGTCCTCGGGTCTTTATCGCCACAGGATACAAGAGCAAGAATTGCGAGCGCATCATCCTCTACTGTGTTCAAATCGCCAAACTGCACGCCGTCATAAAATGACTTTAGCATCGTGAGATAGTTTACGCCACCGAAATCCGTTGGGTCTTTTCCTATTGCCGTCAGTACGAGAACCATCCTTGTGAAGTCCTCAGGCATCATCAAACACGGAGAATTTACACCCGGCCAGTAGCTTGCACTGTTTTTCGGCTCTTCGTGCAGATAATATGTGAGTGAGCGTGAGTACTTAGCGGGATATATCCATGTGGAAGGGTCTTCACCGGCTGTAGCGATTCCAAGTGCAGCCCAGCCGGAAGTCACGAATCCACCCACAATAGCACCCGTTGTAAGCTGTTTAGTATCCAGGAACCCGAGTGCTGAGCTTATCTCTTCGGAATAGTCGAATAAATGCGGAGATACCGTAACATCAACCGCGAGTTGGTTGTTCGTATTGCTTATCTCGTTTAGCAACGTATTTTTCCGCTGCACTTCGACACTTAAATTATTAACTCCAACACCTGAAGGTGTCCACGTAAATCTCACAATATTTTCACCAGAGCTAATCGTAACTGTCTTTGATTCAACTACGGCATCGTTCACGGTAAGATTCACATATCCTTCTTCGGGGTTTATGTGGGTTCCGTTCCGCTCAACAGTAACGAGTATAGTATTGTCGCTACCGGCATAGATTATATACGGTCTTGCGATTGCTTTTAGCTCGAGGTCAAAACTCAATCCGTATGGTTCTATCCGCGGATAATAATCAGAATTGTTGGTGCATACGTTATATGGCACGTCACCGATACCATCGCTATTAAAGTCTGTACCTGAGTAATCATACCAGAAATTGCCCGTATAGTTTGTAAGTACAGTTCCGTTGTAGGTGTAATTTACAGGAACAGTGGAGTTCCAGTTGTTATTACCTCGGACTCCGGAGCGTCCAAGCCCAAATATGTTGTTGAGATAGACGGTGTTATTATTTCCTGCAAAGGGCAGAGTGGACTTCATATTATCACCAAGAAAGGCGATTGTGTTGCCGTAGATTGTGTTGTTACTGCCCCGCACTGAAATACTGTAAATCTCATTGTTGTAGACGGTGTTATTACTTCCGTCAACACTGATTATATGAATGGTATTATTACAGATGATGTTATCGATGGTATTTTCCAGATTTAGCGACTTCATATAAGTTCTTTCCGTTGAATCGCTGAGGGTATTGTTCTCAATTAAGTTCCTCTTTGAGCCCGATGTTATAATTAAACCAAAGGCGCTGTGACAAACGCTGAATGTACATCCCTGGATTTTGCCGTTGCTTGAATTCGATAAAACTACCGGATTATTCCAAAAATTCGGAACTTCGTTGTAGAGTGTGAGGTTACTTAATGTGACAGCTCTAGAGTTTGTAATGGCGATGCTGCGCCCGCCACGTGCAGCATAGACGACACCCACCGTGAACCCTGATAGTGTGATGTTGTCCGAATTTTCTATTTTTATCGTCTCTATGTCTTCTTTGTTCGACTTTGCGCTTAGCACAAGCTTTACATCCTTGCTTCCTGTTATCCTGAGACCACTCTTA
>JAOZPO010000088.1:3626-6033 GCA_029932715.1 Halobacteria archaeon
TCATTCGCCATCCTTTATATTGATCGTGCTTCCAGGAGGAGCGGCATCTATCGCTTCCTGAATCACTGAATAATCAGGCGAGACGTTAATGATCGTGAACTCTTCTACGGTTACGTTCATCGTGACATTTTTATTTGTCTCGTTCGATTCAAAGATGTGATCTTGAGGGTCCACAACTGCCGATAGTGTGTAATTCCCGGCTCGTATCGGCATCCAGCCAAAAGAGATATTCATAGTCTCTGTGCGATTAATGCGCTCTATTGTCTTGTTCTCTAAAATCACTCCATTTGCTTTGTTGTGATAAAAAAAAGCGTCAACGGACACTAATGTCGTGAATACTAGCAATAGTATTAATACTATCGTGGCTTTTATTGTAAAGCTTCTTTTAGACATCTTTCTCGTTTGACATAAAAATCATTCATAAAAAAGGGTTCCGGTGGTATATCTCAACCTGAACGCCCGTATCTAATCTCCTTATTCCTTCCCGTTCGCATTCCGGAATCTCGTACAGATGACCCTTTCATTACTATACTACACCTGCCCACTGTTATATGAACGTATTGACTCATACGTGGACCACCCGCTCATTGTATCTCCAGTATTCAGCAAAACAAGCGGTAACAGGTCATAGAAGTACGGTATATCACCAATGCCGTCACCGTCTGAGTCGTCCCCGGTGTAATCGCCCCAGTAGTTTCCTCCCAAGTACGGTCCGTCCACGATGTTCGTTCCCTCAGTTTTGGTGATGTTATATATATTTGCGTCACCGAGCGCGGCATATTTGTACATGAACTTATTGTCATATATCAGGTTCTCAGAACCTATTAACGAGACACTCTTCATGAATACATTGCCCCTGATGACGTTCTGAGACGCAGGTTTCTCTACGAAAGCATCAGTTCTGGACGCAGCACCGAGTTTCCAGCCATCAGCGGTATCATTAACAAACGTATTGTCGGCAATCAGATTGTGGTCGCCCCATATAGTCATCAGGCAGAGACAGCAGTCTATTGTGTTGTTCTCAATGGTATTATACGAAGCGTCATCTATGGCTATGCCCTCACAGGTACCATAGATGTAGTTATCTTTGACTGTGTTGTGATCTGAGCGTAACCTTATACCTGTGCCCTCAGGCCAGTTTGGATACGAACCACAACCTCCACCGCTTGTTATATTGAATCCCTGAATCGTGCATCCTTCTCCTTCGATTGTAACCTGATCACCATCGCCATATTTTATCACGACTGTTCCGTTTGCTATGAGTTTTATGTCCGATAGACTTCCGTTTATCTCAATGTGTTCATTATAGACATTCTCCGTATCGCTCTTTGGGGATACAATGATCATGGTTCCCGATTCCGCATGCCGGATTGCCTCCTGAATCGAGCCGTAATCTGTGGGTACGTGTATTGTTGGAACATACCACAATCTGAATGCGGGTATCCTATTTTTGCACTCTTTACCATTGGCATCTTCAAACCTCGTGCATGTGATATTTCCGTTACTCAGATGTTTGTAAGGTGCGTGTATTATCTGTGGATACGAACCTGTCTTTATGATGTAAGAATACACGACTCCTTTTCGCAGTGTCAGCGTTGTGTTAAGCGATAGATTGTGATAGTCTTCGATATAGCCGTCCCATTTTGTAACTGCACATTCTCCCGTAGTTTCATTCCAAATTTTTACGTGTTCGGTGTGTCCACCAGTGCCTGCACATGGGTACGTGTATATTCTGTTTACAGTGATGTTCTGTTCAGGAATAATTGTACCGTAATGTGTGCCTGAGATGCTGGGATAAGTGCCGGAACCTGTGTCAAATTCATAGGCTTGGGGTGATAGGAACGACATGAACCCTCCGTTGTCCATCTCCTCTTGCGTTATTGTATGCTCCACCGTCTTTGAGTGCCCGCATCCGGAAATATTTATTTGTAACCGTGTGCCGGCACACACATCGCTACTTTCAAGCACGAGCATATAATAATTAGTGCCTGAAGCGGTCTTGGCATACCAGTTTTTACCCGTGTCCTGATTTATTATCCCAACACAAGGTTTATTACATTGTTCTCCGTTTACCGTGACGCAACCGTTGATTACAAAAGGTATAGGCTGTGCTGTTACTTGCACCGCTACCGCTAAGCACATCACTACAACGAGCAATACGCCGAGTATTTTTTTGTTCATGGTTTTCTATTTTACCTCCTGTTACTATTCCTACTTTTTCTGATTAATAAAAAGTACTGCTTTTGTCATCGTGCTAATGTCATGTCTATCTCCAGGTTCATTCTCTTCTGTTTCTCCCCAACGCCACGTATCCCGAGATCACAAGCAATCCCATACCAAAGAGTATTACCGTTGGCAGTTCTGGAATCGGATAGCCGGGATCTGAAGAGGGAGAAGTTACATGGCT
>JAOZPO010000089.1 GCA_029932715.1 Halobacteria archaeon
CGAGATAGCAAGCTCGGCAGAAGAGAGCGCATCGTCATCTGAAGAGAGCTCTTCCGCAGTAGAAGAGCAGACGGCAGCCGTAGAACAGCTCAGCGCTGGTATGGAGAAACTATCGGAAATATCGGACCAGGCAGCAGAGATGATAGGCAAATTCAAATTGCGGGAGTTAAAGGAATAGAAAAACCCTTTTCTCCTTTTCTCTTTTCGAGATGAATAAATAGCGCTTAGGGACTAAAAAAAGGAGGCGTTAAAAAATGGAAACAGAAAGTGTGGTAAACATGAAAATAGCGGCAGAAGTGTTAAAAGAGAAAGCAGTCATGGAGGGTGGTAGCATAATAGACACGGAACGTTTAATGCTGGACGTTCTACTAACAATAGACGAGTTAGTGCGTGAATCACAGGGCATTAAGATAGAAGATGTAACACAGCAAGAAGAAAACGGTAATCTCGTGGTAGACCTCGCGATAGCGACCGAGGATTCAGGCGATTATGAAAGTAAACACGCTGCGGAGCGATTAGTACTGGACATTCTGCTATCAATAGATGAGTTGGTACACGAATCCGGGGGTATCAGGATACAGAACATAATACAGAAGGAAATAAGAGGTAAAATCGCTGTCGCCGTGCAAATAGTGGCAGAAGAGATAGAACTCGTAGGTGAGTTCTATGAAGATGATATTACGGATGTGGATATGATGCCTGCTCCTTTAATTGCGGGCTGCGCATGTTAGCATGATGTGGCGTTTTGTAATAAAAATAGGTGTTGAGAAGAAAGATGGCAGGGGAAAAAGAAGAGCGAATGTGGACCTGGCTAATGCCAAGTGGAAAGAGGTATAATGTAGTGACAAACATAGAGGAAGGCACGATAAAAGTGTTTGACCCGGACAGGAAGCTGGTGAATAAAGAGGAGCAACTGAGTGCAGATGCTATACGATTCGTGGAGAAGAACTTTCTCGAGTACGAAGAAGCGAAAGTACGACTACAGGAACTGGAACTGGTAAAAGGGTCAGAAGGTAAATCCGGATCGGGGGGTGGGTGGATAATAAGATAACTCATTATCTATCTACCCCCATACCGATTTTTAAATCAGAAGGAGGTGAAAATCCAAAATGGAAGAAGACATGGATATAGAGAAACCAGAAGTAAATGCAGCAATAGGCGTAGAGGAAGGAGGCGTACACCAGCAGCAATTAGTGGTCTTCAAGCTCGGTGGTGAGGAGTTTGGGGTTAACATCGCGCAGGTACGAGAGATAATAAGGAAAGGCGATGTTACTGTGGTACCAAACGCGGCTGAGTTCGTTAAGGGCGTGATTAACCTTAGAGGACAGATAACCACGATTATAGACCTGAGAAGAAGGTTAGGGCTGCCAGAAAAGGAAGATGGTGATGAGCAGCAAGAACGCGTAATCGTGGTCGAAGTGGGCAAAAATAGCGTGGGTATGGACGTGGATGCCGTTACTGAGGTGACGTACCTATCAGATAGCAATATAGACGAAGTACCTACAATGATAAAACAGACTATCGGGACTGAGTATCTCAAGGGAGTAGGGAAACTACCGAACCGGCTGCTCATCTTGATAGACCTGAAGCGAGTGCTAAACAGTGAAGTACTGGAGGAATTAGCCTAACAAAATGCAATATCTGTTGCCCGGCGATGAAGGAAACTGGAAAGAGGGCCCGTTGGTGCTTCAAGACGGCTATTTATACTTTGCCGCGAAGTCAGGACTGAAATCCGGTAAGCGCATTCCCATCCCAGGTCCTGCTGGCGACATAATGAATAAGTTAGTTGCCAAAATAGGTCTGGGTGGTTCGGGCAAAGGTACAAACGGCTATGCTATCCCTTTACGTAATATCCGGGACGTAATACGGGAAGAGGCAAGTATCTTAGCTATAAAATACAGTGATAATACAAACCCGCAGGAATCAGAAGCCGTGTCAGAACAGTTGCTCACCACGCAAGTCTCGGCAGACGAGCCGGTACTGAACGATGTGGAACGAGAGTTGATAATGGGTATAAACGCCTACCAGTTCAACGTTTATTTTACGCATGCGGGTGCAGGAGGAGTTCTGTCTATGGACAAGAACGTGGAACTTGAAAAGGGGCTTCTGAAGATTTCTGACCTTGCACTCTGGATTATCGGACGGGACGTGCATAAGAGAATCGCATGGGCAAACATAGTGAACGTGGAGCAGAAAAAGAGGAGTATCTATAAAGGCACAGAATACAGCGCTATCGCTATTGATTATTTCGGTGCGGACAGTACGGAGATAGTTTCTTCTATTGTCATTACCAGAGGCAATACAGTGGAGATCTTGAAAGGGCATGTCATGGAGCTGCTGCGTGCTTATAAAATGGACGAAAAGCTTGGCGATATGGAGAACCAGGTAGTGTCTATGATGTACGCAGGTGCTTTAGACCTCTCAGAATCGGCATTCGCATCCACTGCTAAATCTTTTGGCATGAGCGAAGAAGACCTGAAGACAATGCTGGAGCATCTGAAAGAGCGGGACATCGTTGACCCTGCGACTCAATCACTTACGAGGAAAGGCATAAAGTACGTGGTTGACCTCTCGAAGGATGGTACGTTCGGTGGGTAGCAAGGGAAAAAGGCAAACCGTTCCAGGCTCCGAAGGTGTTAGAGGCAATAAATAAAGTCGTAGGTACGGGAGGTGAGAATGGCAATATTAGGAAAATGTCCGGTAGGAAAGAGCAAATTAAAGGCACTTGTGGTAGATGACTCGGCGTTCATGCGCATTCTTATCTCTGATCTGCTCAATGCCGACCCGGAAATAGAAGTAATCGGCGTGGCAAAGAACGGAGAGGAAGCAGTAGCAAAGACGAAGTCGCTTTCGCCTGATGTAATAACAATGGATGTCGAGATGCCGAAGATGAACGGAATAGATGCGGTAAAACAGATAATGAAAGAAAAGGAGACTCCTGTTATTATGGTAAGCGGAATCACGAAGAAGAACGCAGACGTTACGTTAGAAGCACTGGCAAATGGCGCCTTTGATTTCGTGACAAAACCTTCCGGCACGCTGTCCTTAGACATAGAAAAGGTACGGGACGAACTTATAGCGAAGCTAAAGGCTGCATGCGCGTCTACCGGTAAAATCAATAGAAGCCGGGTTCGCACTTCGATACCCATTCAGTTCTATAATCATGCAGATACAAAGCCAGCAGAACCCGGTCGAATAAGCAGAAAGGTAGTAGTCATCGGCTCGTCCACTGGCGGTCCGAAATCGCTTGACGAAATCTTTTCCGCACTTCCTGATGCTATCCCCGCAGGTATGCTCCTGGTTCAGCACATGCCGCCATATTTCACACGCTCGCTTGCCGAACGACTGGACAGCCATTCGGGTGTACACGTAAAAGAGGCAGGAGATGGCGATAGGATAACAGACGGTTTTGCACTCGTGGCACCTGGTGATTATCACATGACCGTAAATAGCCGGAAGGTACACATGAACAAGAACCAGAAAGTAAATGCGGTCAGACCTTCTGTTGACGTTACCATGCAGACAGTAGCAAAAACTTACGGGTCCAACGTAGTTGGTGTAATTCTTACCGGTATGGGCAAGGACGGTGCAGTTGGGATGAAAGCGATAAAAGACAATGGTGGAAAAACGATAGCATGCGATGAGAAAACATCTATCATCTTTGGCATGCCAAAAGAGGCGATAAAACTCGGCTGCATAGATAAAGTCGTACCGTTGCACGCAATAGCAGGCGAGATATTAAAAAGTATAGTATAGGGAAGTTGATAAAAGAGAATGAGCACTGATATAGACATATCACAATATTTGAACGTCTTTCTTGAAGAGACGAAAGAGCACTTGCAGGCGTTTACACAGGCGATGATAGACATCGAGGATGCAGATGAGGAACGTGCTGCTGAAGTGTTAAACGCAGCGTTCCGTGCGGTACACACAGTAAAAGGCATGTCTGCTTCGATGGATTTCATGAATATGGAGCACTTATGCCACTCGATGGAAGACCTGATGGACGAACTCAGGACTGGCAGCAGCAGTGTAACCCCTGAACTGATAGACCTGCTGCTGGAATGCTCTACAAAGTTAGAGGAGCTGACCATCTGCATCGAAGAAAACGGAAACGATGACATTGACGTATCAGAGGTACTATCAGAGCTCGCAAAGATAAAATGGGAGGGGAATAAGCATGAAGGCGCAAAAGATAAGTATGAAAAGAAAGCAGAGGAAGATAAAGAGGGCAATAAAGAAGAGAGAGAAAAGAAGGCTGGTAACACAGACGGAGAACGTAAAAGCTACGAATTAGCTATTTTTGTGGACATGAATTGCGAGTTTAAAGGCGTAAGAGCTTTTTTAGCCTTAAACAAGCTTGCAGAAATAGGCACAGTTACCGAAACTGTTCCGTCACAGGACGATATAGAAAATGGGCAGTTTGATAGTGCGTTTAAGGTTAGCCTGGCGACTGAGGCGAATGAAGCGGAAATAAAGAATGCTCTTACTTCTGTTGCTGACATAGAAAAAGTAGATATAAGCGAAGCGAAGGTGGAAGCGGAAAAAGTAGCAGAAGCGGGAGAAAAGAAGCCAGAGGTGCCAAAAACGGATCGCAAGAGTATTAGTAAACATAAAGAAGCAGCGGTAAATAGTGTCCGCATAAAGTTAGACAAACTGGATACCGTAGTTAACCTCGTGGGTGAACTGGTAATAAACAAGAGCAGGCTTATTCAGATAGGCAGGGAGCATGATATAGAAGAACTGGGCAGCACGATGGCGGTCGTGGATAGAACGATAAACGATCTGCAATACGAAGTGACGCAGATGCGGATGATACCGGTGGAGCACGTGTTTAACCGTTTTCCAAAGCTCGTTCGCGATATCTATCGTGGACAGGATAAGAAACTTGACTTCATAATTGAAGGTAAGGAGATAGAACTCGACAGAACCGTTCTGGACGAGATAGTAGACCCGGTAACTCATTTGTTAAGAAACGCAGTGGATCATGGTATAGAAGTGCCGGAAGAGCGTGAGAAAGCAGGCAAAAGCGGGAAAGGTAGGGTTACGCTTGCTGCAAAGCGAGAAACAGGGCATGTGGTGATAAGCGTGGAGGACGATGGAAATGGCATGGACGCGAGCAAACTAAAGGCTGCTGCTGTGCGTAAGGGACTATTATCAGAGGAAGAAGTCGCTAAGCTCAGTGACGGTGATACTTTTAAACTCATCTTCTTACCTGGATTCAGCACGGCGGAAAAGACGACCGCGGTTTCTGGTAGGGGTGTGGGCATGGAAGTGGTGAAGACGAAGATAGAGGCACTGGGCGGGTATGTGGATGTCCAGTCTAAAAAGGGAATAGGTACGAAAATAATCCTGAAGTTACCGCTTACCACTGCTATCATTCAAGCATTGCTCATTTCCGTCTGCAATAAAAGATACGCCATCCCGCTATCGAATGTAAAAGAGATTATAAGCGTGCCTAAAAGCGATTTAGCCACGATACAGGGCGCAACTGTGATTTCGCTCCGGGGTTCCATACTACCGATTGTCAGGTTGCAGTCAATTTTCGGACTATTCGATAGTAACGGTGGCAATGGCGGTCATAAAGCTAATTCCGTGGTGGTTGTGGTAGAGAGGAGCGAGGGTCGGATAGGATTAGTTGTGGACACAGCACTGGAACAGCAGGAGATAGTGGTAAAATCACCGGATGAGCACATGCAGGGTGCTAAGGGACTGGGGGGGTTCACCATTCTTGGTGATGGCAGCGTTATACCTATAATTGACATCTCTACGTTAGCAGTGGCATGAATGACTGAAAGGAACAAGGTGTGTATTTATTTTTGTGTATGTCTGTAACTAAATTTTGAATCATCAGAGACTAAATTTGGGAACGTCAAATAAAGAACTGCAACAACTCGAAAGGTTCTTTAGGCTTGCCTTACAATATCCCTGCATAGGCAAGTTATATATCATAACTATGGAAGCAAAGGAGGTGAAACAGGAGAAAAAATGGCAAAAGTGTTGATTGTGGATGATGCCGCTTTCATT
>JAOZPO010000090.1:0-1113 GCA_029932715.1 Halobacteria archaeon
ACCTGTTATCTGATACAAACTGTATTCCATCGGTCCATCTGCGGTCATTGTCGTAGTGTCGCCCAGGATTATCGAGCCGAGGTCTATGGTCGCATGGTCATTTTGGTTTATGTAATCCGCAATCACATCTGCCTTCGACTCGAAATCGCCCCAGTTCGTGCCGCCATAAGAATGGAACTGTGTATGTGTGGTGTGCATAACCTGCCGGTCTTTCGCGGGTTTTATGCCTTTCACAAGGTCATAAGTATCCCGTGTTACCCCAAAGTTACCCGGATGGCCGAGCATGTTTGTATGCACGTGTATTGAGTGAGGCATATCGAACTTCTCATTCGCCTCTGCTAAACCTTTTATTATCTCTGCCGGGGTAACCTCGAAATAAGGCACTTCGTCATTCAAATCGCAGTTCTTTGCCCATGCCCACGCCTCTGTACCCCCAGGATTCACTATTTTCACGCCGAATCCCTTTGTTGCTTTTATTATCCATGCGACATACGCTGCAAGCAAGTCGGTATCCCCGCTCTTCACATAATCCATCGTCATCCAGTTGTTATCAATAAGCGGTAATGCGGCGTTGTCCAATATGGGAATATCTACTAATTCCTCATGCGTATGTCTTGCAGCGAGAGGCGGCATTGCCGCTTCCATCACGAACGTATAGCCCATCTTCGCATACCGGTAGCCAGTGGCGAACGTATTAGGCACTGAATAGCCTGATTCAGGTCTGCAAACGTTTGTCCTTGCCTTCACGCCTTTTCTTCCGTCTTCCGGTCGGAACAGCCTACCTGAATTGACTTTACCGCCTGCAATGTGCGCATGGATGTCCACACCACCCGGCATCACCACTCTCCCCTCAGCATCTATCACCTTCGGATTCTTTACTTCACTCACTACTTTACCGTCACGAATGCAAACGTCCTTCCTCTCGCCCTTCACGCCGTTTATAGGGTCGTAAACCACTCCATTCTTTATTAATACTTCTGCCATTTTACTTACCCTCCTTTTCTCTTATCGCACGCACTTCTTCCAGTATACGCTTCATAATCTCCTCATCCGGCAGATATTCTGAATCAATTAACTTACGCAGTCTTATTGGTATATTATCCATCCGGTAGA
>JAOZPO010000090.1:1123-6018 GCA_029932715.1 Halobacteria archaeon
ATCCGATTCCACTCCACTTACTGCCGCTGGAATGACGACATCTGCAAACTCAGTTGTCGGATTAGGAAACGGGTCTATTTGAATGACCGGAATCTTAGCAAGGTGCTTTATTGACTCACCCGGGAAATGCGCTCCTGGGTCCGATGCAATTATCAACGCCGCATCACACTCCTGCCTGATTAAGAGGTCAGTAGCCGATAGCTCACCCGGATTGTACCACCCGTAACCTCGGCTTAAGTCAACGGCAAATGGAAATCCCGTCTCCCATGTGCATACCTGATTGATTCCCGCTACGTTGTAATGCCCCCTCATTGGCATTATGCTGAACTTGGTGTGCGTATGCGCTGCTCTCGTCATCTGTATCGCATTAACGATGTTGTTGTGCCGCCCTCCAGTGTGCGTCACACCCATACCGAAGAAAGTTATCCCGAACTTTGATGCTTTCATCATCTCCACGGTCTCTAATAAGTCCTTCTTTGACACGCCGCCTACTTCGTCCGGCACTACGTCCTCATGCCCGTATAGCATAGCTCTTAGCGCAGAGAAGACCAGATAATCCTTCCCTTGCTCTATCTGCAAGAACACGTCCGCCATCTTCGCCGTCGCCGTCTTCCTCACATCTACCACGACAAGCTTCTTCGCTTTTTTGCCTTCTTCCGTCCAGTACCCCTTTGAAATATACGAGTACCGCTTCATGTGGTTAGCATGTGCCGCGGCTGGGTTCGCACCCCAGTATATCACGAAGTCTGCACGGTTCTTCACCTCTCCCAGCGTGCAAGAGGGCAGCCCAACGTCCTGAATCGCCAGCACCGAAGGTCCATGACAGACCGAAGCGGTATTATCTATAACTGCGCCTATCTCCTCTGCAAGCTCTATCCCTACTTTATCCGCCTCACAGACCGTAGAACTCCAGCCATATAGTAGCGGTCTCCTCGATGCCGCCAGTATCTCCGCCGCCTTCTTTATCGCTTCATCGTAAGAACACTCCTTAAGCTCACCGTTCTCTCTTATCGCTGGGCTCTTTATCCGGTTGTGCCCCATTAACTTGCTCTTCCCTACTGCACATGCGCCCTTCTTCACCTTCGTCACTTTGTTATCCTCTACTTCTACCACGATGTCGTCGCATACACAGCCACACAAGGAGCACACAACGTCCGTAACTTCTACCATTTCCCCTCTTTCCCTCCTATCCCATATACGTCTGCATCAGCTCTTTTACCGGCAGAACTTTCTCGCTACTCTTCTCTATCTCCGCATCTATGCCCTTATACGAGGGCATACCCGCACCATGTGTATCTCCACTGACGACAGCATTTGCCCAGGGACCCATAGGAATAAAGACTATCCCTTCCGGAGTTCCCGCTTTTTCCTTCGCTTTCACTATTACTTCGCCATAACTCGTTTTTACCTTCACCGGTTCATCAGCAGCCACATTCAGCTTTTCCATATCTTCCTTACTCATCTCACAAGTCGCCACTTCGTTAAAGTACGCTTCCGATAGCTTACTGTCCAAATTCTGTCCTTGCACAGTCGTTCTTCCACTTATCAAATTCACTTTTGTCCCCATTTTTACCCACTTTTAGTTTCTAATCATACACATTTAAAGTTTTCGAAATTCTTCTGTTTCTATACGTTTATACTTGATTACTACTATTAGTTACGAAGTGGTTATTCTCAAAGTTCGAACTCATTCCGTTAAATACGCAAATAGTAAAATAATAGGTTAAACTTCTGTTATCTTTTCAACACGCATCAAAGGATAACCCATACCAGCTTCGTATTTTACCCGCGCATGTACTTCCACCGTACCATACAGGATCGCGACTTTTACGTCCAGCATCTCGCCGTTCAGCTCACAGTATTTGAATTGATTCTCAATTTCTCTTACCTTTTTGCGGTCTATACATACTTCTACGGAATCCACCCAGGGCTGAAGCGATACGCTGCTTTCTATCGCCTTTTCAATCATTTCTACTGTTTCTATGCTTACGGGTGTGCCGATAAACTGATGGTAAAGAGCACCCAATTTGATGCCTGCTTCAAACAATGCGTTGTCTCTATCCGATTTGACACCCTCTTCTGTCATATCATGTGTTAGTAGCACAATCTCCTATTTATATCTCCATTAGCTATATTTACGGTATTCCTTTTTGCACTTGTGCCATATCTCTTTTGTAACGGTCTATTATTGAAAGGTCTTTGCAAGCAAAAGTAATCACCAATTTAAGAAAAGAAGTAATTAAATGACATGCCTCTTTTTTATAGAACATGGGCTGGCTAACGCAGCTAAAATGGATGACGAACTATAAGAAGTACTTGAAGACGCTGATTCTATCTACCGCACTCGCAGTTCTTATGCTTCTCATAGCACTTGGATTGATGTTCTTTGCTACTGTTTCTGCTGGTGTAAGACCGAATCCTGTTCCCGGACCGTTCATACTGCTAATTTTCGCTATATTCTTCATTATTTTCAGTGTGTTTTACGAATCGGGTGACAAAAGCAAGGCGAAACGTAATGATGTACTGCAATCGCTTATTCGCGGCTTCTTCCTCGCTATATGCGCTACTTTTGCTATAGTTGCAGCTACTGGCGGGTTTATTCTCATGATAGAAGGCGTAACACCAGGGATTAACATGTTAATCTCCGCGTTGGCTGTGTGCATGATTGTAAGTATGGTGTTTCTCAGTACGGTAAAGCATCTTAAATATTAGCATCTGTATTCTTTCCTTTATGAATCCTCTTTTTTTTACCGACTCTCTAAAAGTGAGTGCTTATTTCTTGTGATAAAGTCATTTGTATATATACAATATATAAAAGTTCCTTGCAGTTTAATTTTTTAAATGTACACTACTTCTCTATGGACAATAGAGCGATATGAAAGGGAAAGATGAGCAAAGGTTGGAACGCCATAAGATATGGAACTCTTTACCCAAAGGTGAGGTTTACCTCGCGCCGACAGACCCGGACGAGTACTTCAAAGGGATAAAATACGACATTTCACCGCGGCAGTTCGGGCTGCGTGTAAGGAAGCACGACATGTATTGCGAGTTAGGTGGTCCAAGACACCGCTACAGCAGTTTCTTCTTTATCGAGGTGATAAAGGACCCGGAAGAGATAGAAGATGGCAGGATAGAAGTGATAGGACCTGAGCTAAGCGACATAGAAGGGCAATCGCTTCCTTTCGGGTTCTGGATAAGATACTATGGAGAGCATTTAACAGAAGATTACCTGGATCTGCTCACAAGATGGACGTATTTCGCATTGGAGGAGGGTGAAGGCTGGATGCTGCTTAATACGCGGGATACAATATGGTTACGGCTGCATAAGAAGGATGTACATAAACACGACCTCAAACGTCTCGGTCAGGCGATGATAAACCTCTGCAAGATACAATTCCCGCTTGTAGAGAAGGCGGATGCGAAGATACTGATAGCGACAGAGGAATTGGGTGGAGCGGAATACACGAAGGAGCTAATAGATAATGTCTGCGTGCCCTACTGGGAGCGACTGGATGAGCGGACGAGACGGTTCTCAGATGAAGACGTGGACACTTTTTACGGCTGTACCATCTGTCAAACTTTCGCACCGAGCCATGTATGCGTAGTTGCACCGGATAGACCGCCGTATTGTGGCATAATCACGTGGATAGGTGCGAAAGTAATGTGCGACCTCGACCCGTATGGATACATATTCGAGATGCCACTGGGCAAATGTGTTGACCCATGGGGTGGTGAATATACGGGTGTGAACGAAAAGATATATGAGAAGTCGAACAGGACTTATAAACGAGTGGTGATGTATTCTGCAATTACGTATCCGCAGACGAATTGCGGATGTTTTGAGGCTGCTATCTTTTACATACCAGAAGTTGACGGTTTGGGGCTGGTGGACCGCCGGTACAGTGGGAATACACCGCTGGGTATGACATTCTCAACACTTGCAGGGCTTATAAGTGGTGGTCTGCAGAACCATGGATATTGTGGCATTTCTTTTAGAACGCCGCGGTCTAAGAAATTTGTACGTGCGGATGGCGGCTGGCACCGTATAGTGTGGATACCAAAGGAATACAAACAGATGCTTGCTGAGGTTATACCGTCAGAGATGTATGATAAGATAGCAACAGAGTACGATTGTACGGACCCGGAAGAGTTGAAGGCATTTCTGATGCGAGTGAATCATCCAGTTGTGCAATTGTGGAAGAACGGTGAAGAGCCAGAACCTGTGAAGATACCACCGCCAAATACTGATTGGGAACCAGAGGAAGAGAGGATAGCGCGTGAACGGGGTAGAAAGTTGTTGAAATCGTAAGCTGCAAGGTCGGTATTATCACGGTTATAGTAGCTACAACATTCATGGTTTTTGTGGATGTGTTGTTACTTGATTTTTTGGCTTTATAACTTTAAAATTTCACTTGGTTTCTTTTTGTTGAACACATAATCTCATTTACATAAATATTTTTCCATGGGGATTGTTTATATATAGCGTTTTGCTAATATAATTTGATTTTTGGGGACGAATAAGATGGAAGAAGAGATCACGGACTTCTTCTCCTTTTCGGAGGAGGATTTGGATGATTTTAGTTATGACAGATACAAATATTTAGACGTCTATTTTGTCCACTTGCTCCGATTTATCCGTGAAAAGGTGTCAATAGAAGGAATAAAAGCTTTTCATATCATTGGATTCCTGAAACACAACAACCGGTTCGGTGTGAGAATAAGGACTGGAACGGGGAGAAAATTCACGAGGTATAGCCAGAGAAAGAAGCGGGCAAGCACCTATTGGGCTGGTATGACCCTGATTCAGGACGATAGAACACGAGGATACGCCAGGCATTTCGACACTTTCACGAGATGTGGAGAGATATTCAGTAACAGAGCTGAGAAAATCGTAC
>JAOZPO010000091.1 GCA_029932715.1 Halobacteria archaeon
GGTATTTATGAACGCATTAAAAGGTAGAATTATATCCATAGCATTGATATTAAGCGTGTTATTAAGCTTCAGTTTACCAATACCAAGTTCTGCTCCTGCTCCTACGCCCTGTCCAACACCAGCTCCAATCTCTACACCCGTTCCTACACTAACTCCAACACCGATAGTAACGCCAACGCTAACTCCTTCACCCACACCAAGTCGGGATAACACTTCAATCCCTACATCCACGCCAACTCAGACACTGTCCCACGCAGCACCTGCTATTACTCTTTACGCTCCTTCTTCCCCTGTTCATGATACAGAAGGAGAAGCAAAAACGTTCAATATTACAACTGACCGACCGGTAAACGTTAGCTGGCTACTAAATAGCACTGAAGTGTACAACCAGAGCAATGTGACAGAATCAATTTACATGAATACCAGTGCAAAGACCGGCACGTGGAACGTAATCGCAATCGCAAGTAACGAAAACGGTACGGATATACAGACATTAAACGCGAGCAATACAAACCAAACAACCGACCTTGCCGTGACAGGCATCGAACTTGAGACCGGCTGTGGTGCCTCAGGACAGCCCTGTTACCGCTATGCCGGATATGCTCTTAACGTTACCGCGACAATAGCGAATCTCGGAGTAGCGAACGCAAGCATTTTTGCCGTTAAGTTCCGCGATGATGACTCAATATTTAACGAAACAGAAGTCAGCCACCTTCAGGCAGGCTCTTCCTGTATCGTTACAGCATCGTGGGACCTTTCTGATGTTCGTATCGGAGACCATACTATTACTGTTGAAGTTGAGCCCTCAGACAGTAACCTGACGAATAACATAAACACCTTAGAAGGGGTACGGATAGCTAATCCATGGGAAATCAATATGACACTACCTGCTGCGAAAGAAGGCGATAAAGTAGCCGTCAATGTCAGTATTAGAAACAAAGGGCTCCTGAGTGCCAATCTCGCGCTTAACTTCTCCTGTCTCGATAGCTACGGCAATAAAATCCTGTTTGATACCAAACCTCTGCATGTACACGGTAATAGCACAAATTATACCGCAGCAACCTGGGATGCAAGACCCTTGTTCATCGGACCTCCGGATAATATCTCAACCACACGTACGATAGTAGTGGAAGTGACGAAAGAGGATTTGCGTACGACAAAAGAGATAGAAGTGGCGGTTTCAAAAAACCTTTACATTACGGACGTAGACATAAATCCGCTGGATTACACAGGTAATAATAAAACTACAATTAACGAAACTGCAAATGTTGTAGTCATCACAATAAGAAACAGTGACAATGCGACTGCGAATGCTACTCTTTGGCTATATGAGGCAAACACGACCGCACATGAAATAGGTTATTCATCCAACCCGGAACTGCTCCCGATCTCCTATCCAGGCGCACTTAATATGGGCTTGCGTTTCTTTGATAAAATAGCATATTATGAAGCGGGTCCAGGATGCTGGTATGCACTTTATGATATGAATGACATTATGATTATGAATGAGAGCCGCTCGAGTTCAACCAAAAAGAGCATAGAGCAGAAGGATATTTGGTCCCGGTGGGGTACTGGCGATACGCTCACACTAAAGTATTTCAGAATAGAAGCTACCGTCAAATCCGCTGCTCTGCTCAATACCATGCCAGTTACAGTAAACGCAAGCGAAACGAAAAAAGTCACTCTGAGTTATGATTCTTCTGAGCCCGGAGTGCATACGCTGTGGCTGGTACTGAGCAACGGTAACAACGTTTCTAAAACCGTTGGCGGTACCGACCTCGCGGTTAATCTTTCGGTTGCGGAAACCGTGCTTGACGGCGACCTGTTGAACATAACCGCACGGATAAACAATTTAGGGTACATAAATGCCACGAACTTCACAGTCAAGTTTTATAACGATTCGTTAATATTTTATGAAGAGAATATCTCGCACCTATCCGGCGTTGAATATCATGATAACAGCACCACCATCTATGCTACCTGGAACGCAACGACCTGGAACGCGGGCAAAGGCGAAGATGCCTTTACACATACGATACAGGTGGAAATAGACCCCTGCGATAATATAGACAACAATGCGTCAAACAACGCAGAGGAGCGATTAGTTCGGGTTTACAAAGATTTCGCTGTTACCCGCTTGAATATCACTCCGGACCTCAGTATCGGCAAGCTCGTTGCTATTAATTCTACTATTATATATTTGGGCAACAGAAGTAGCAACGCAAACGTCTGCTTTTATGTAAAAAAAGCGAATGATATAAAGAAGTTTATCTCATCCACATTTATTGGTTTCAACGCTTCGGGTGTGTATGATTGGACTACTAAGTTTGATAACCACACTAATTTTACCGCTCGGGTAACCAAAGTAACTGCAAATTGGACCGTAGACGTAAGTGGTAACTGCACGATAAGCGTAGAACTTGTGCCAGAGTGGGACGTAAACAGTACGAATAATGTTATGAGTATCACAAGAGAGATAACCGCACCCGATTTCGCGCTCGAGCAGCACATGCGTATTGAACCGGAAAGCCCGATATCAGGAACTACGGCAAACATTTCTGTTACTGCCAGGAACACGGGAGGCTTAGCGCGTGCTACCAATATCTCCTTCTATGACCACTCCAGAAATCCCATGGACTATTACAGGTCTATGTTTATGAACCCAACAGAATACGGAGCCAAAACTACTGCAATTGTGAATAATAATAATGGTACAGTAGCCATGCGACTCTATCTGGAGTTTACTTCTTACGGTGACTATCTCCGGCTGTATGATACTAAGGGCAGGTTAATGGCGACATATAATGCGAGTTTTAGTGGCTGGACGCCATGGATACCAGGCAATGAGATATATCAGGAAATGGAGAAGCCGGAAGGGAGCAGCAGTTCTATCGAAGTGACGGTTTACAAATATGACTACCTGCTGCCCGAAGATGAACTCAATAGTATGCCAGTGGATATATACCCCGGCGATGTCTGGAACGTCACAACAGCCTGGCACGCTTCTCCCGCAGGTGGGCATCGTATAGTAGCGATAATAGACCCGGAAGACGCTATTCCGGAAATAAACGAGACGAATAACGTGCAAATGGATCTTACACTGGTGCAGGGACCTGACCTCATCGTATCAGATATAAAGCTGCTGAATGTTACAGATGGTACAGAACTGAATGCAGCCAATATAAGTGCGGACGAAGGCGTGAATATCACTGCTAATATCAGTAATATAGGAGTGCTGCCGGCATACAAGTTCGATGTGAGCTTTTATATGAATGAACTCTGCATAGGCACTATCAGTATTACAAATCTTACACAAAATGAGTCCACGTATGTTTCTACACACTGGCACGCAGAAGTGGGTAATTATACGGTTGTGACGACCGTGGATTCCGGGAATGAGATAATAGAAACGAACGAAACGAATAACAGTGCCGAAATAGGGGCAAAAGTGCTCGGTGCCGACTTAACCGTGAACATCTCTTTCAATACTGCCGCTAATCGGGACAGTGTTACTGCCACAGTAAACGCTACGGTTACAAATCAAGGCGTATTGCCTGCCAGTAACTTCGACTCGTTCTTGTTCTTCGGTCAATATAAGGACGAACGCGGGCATGAACTCATCCCGGGTTATTATGGCGCTGATGACGTCTATACGATTCGGAACTGGGAAAACAGAAGTTATGCAGGCGCGAACTGTATTTGCGTGCATGTTAATGCGACATGGCATTTGGAAAAAGGCGAAAAGGTTTACCGGGTGAATAAAGGTGACATAAGAATATATAACGGCGAAGAAGTAGTTGCGGAACCAACAGAGCCGTGCTGTATTCCTGTAATGAGCGACACAGTAAACGTAAGTGTTCTGCATGGCGAGGGCCAGGGAGTGGAGCTATTATTTTATCCCGGCGATATAACAACGGAACAACAGTCATTAGATGTTGACGAGAAAATCGGCTTTTCGCTTGTAGAATCCGCAAGCAAAGGCATTTACATGGCGTGTAGTCAAGCAGACACGGAAGGAGTAGTGCCGGAACACGAAGAGCGGAATAATCAACGGGTGAAGCAGCTAAAAGTGCTGCCGGATTTTATTGTCTCTAACATTTCTATTTCGGCTAATGACACGGGCTTAAACGAAACAAATGAGAGTAATACAGTATTCATAAACGCGAGCATAACAAATAGCGGGTTGATAACAGGAATCAGCGCTGTAGACGTTTCTGCCGTGCATGACTGGATAGACCTCTCGCCACGATTTGAACTCACACCGTACGGGTATCCGTACGGATATGGATACGTAATAACGCATCCGGGTGCCGATGCAATAAAGATACATTTCAAATCCTTGAATATAACCACAAAGAACGCACCGGATATTGAAACCCGCGGGTTTGTTTATATACGAGATAAAACAGGTAAATTAGTAGAGATGTGGCAGCAGGATAGACGAGGTCCTGCGAATTCTTCCTGGATAACCGGTGATACCGCTTATGTCTATGCACCAACCAAATGCGGTGACAGCACAGAATCCAACGTCGTTATAGACAAATATCAGTGTATGAATAGAATAGCAAATGTTTCGGGGTTAGAGCTGCGAGCAGAAGAGACGAAAAACTACACCGTGGTTTGGACTCCAGCGAATGCAGGACCTCATGTAATACAAATGGTTATTGACCCGGAAGACAAGGAGGCGGAGATGAACGAATCAAACAACGACTTGAATAATAGCTTTTACGTGCTGCCTCATGCTGACCCGGCAGTTGTGAATATAACTTTTTACCCGCTGCCGCCAGTACCGAAGAATGTACCGGTTACTGTATCCGCACACATCTTTAATCACGGAAACAGGACCGCGAACTTCTCGGTTGATCTCTGGGCACTAAAAGACGAGAATTACAATTACGATACGGCGCATCCGACTGACGATTTCAATGCAACGATAGTTACATATCCGGAAGCAAACTGGACTGGCGTACAATTTGCACATATCGGATTGGATGAAGGATCAATAACAAGACGAATGAAAGTAGAAGATTTGAATAAAAATACAAGTGCATATTTCCATTCTTTTAAAGGCGAAAATATAGCGGTCTGGGCGAAAGGGAATAGGACTATTATAGAGCTGCTGCCTTTTAATTCTGTGCACTATAATGACCATGAGACGACAGAAGCGGATGGCGGCAGAAGAGTATGGGGCTGCAGCATAAATAAAGTATTGCATAAAATCTGTCTTAACCATACCGCAGTATCTCTGGGTCAGGGCAATTCGACTAACGTCACGGGAATACTGCCTCTGATGCGTGCGGGCAATGGGTCCGTAGGTTATAGGATTTATGCAGTTGTTGATATGGACAACGTGCTGTATGAACAGACCGAAAACAATAATGAACTGGTAAAAGTGCTCAATGCCAGGATTCCAGACCTTACGGTATCTAATATCACGTGTGATGGACCACCAAAAGCAGAGATTAAAAATATAGGACATGAAAAGGCAGATAATGTTACGGTACGGTTCATTCGTGATGCTGACGAAAGTAATGATGACCAATTACCACTTGAGGAAGTAAATCCCATACCCCATCGGATACAGCGAAAGGATGCCAAAGTAATGCGAGTGCATTTTGAAAAATTGCGGATGAATAGGAATGAGGAAGGGTCGCTTGTCATCCGCGGGACTTCCGAGTCTGAGGTGAAATACAATAAGACTAGAGATGGCTTCTGGAGTTCCTGGATAAATGTGGAATCCGAGATAGATACCATTACTCCTTCCGTCTCGTTAATATTGAATAACGGACGCTATAAGGTTGATAGATACGAATATGGATGGGATGAGCCACCGGGTACGGCTAAACCATACGAGATTGGTGCGAAAGCAACAAGACTGGTGGATGTGCCGTTTACTGTGGAGAATGAAATCTACAATTTGACGGTGTTTGCCGACCCCGAGAATAGGGTGGAGGAGAGTAACGAAGGTAATAACGAAGAAAAGAAGAAGATGGGCCCGGATTTGA
>JAOZPO010000092.1 GCA_029932715.1 Halobacteria archaeon
AGAAATACTGACAAGCGGAAAGTCTCTGGAAGAAGTGATGAAAAAAGTCGAGGCGAGTGGTAAAAAAGCTGAGGTTTTTCAAGTACCCGTGGAAGAGGCGGTGTATATCCTTGACTTTGCCTTTGTGCTTTGACTACGAAGAAACATCTGGTAAATTCTATCCCGTTATTCCCATCGAACTAAAAGCGAAAGGAAAGCGATTTTTTACCAGAGCTTGTTGGGTAGAACGGGTATATTCGATACATTTAGGGTATGCTTTGATGATTCGGAGAAAAAACTTTACCTTTATGAAAAGGCGTAATTAATAGATAATTTTCTGGACTCACCTGTTATCTTCAAATTTTCAAAAATATTTTGTTGACCATATCACTCATCTCTCTGCTACTTCGACCCTATCTTCTCTTAAGCGGGAAAAAGAATATTACCGAAATAGAAAGATTTATCTACTATAATGCCCCTATCTTATAATAAAAGAAAGAGGCTCAAGACAATGGAACCTTTTTTAGAAGCGATAATATTGACAGTTGCGGTCAGTGTATTCATAGCTGCAATATTCTACATCTTCTATTTGGTAATAGTAAAGGGCTCTGACGCACCACTGCAATTTTATAATCATTTAAAAAAAGGATACAGGGAACATTCACGCACTAAAAGAGTAAAAGAGAAGATGTATGAATACGAAACCATTTCCGGCATGCATAGACCCTCTCTTCTTGGCTCTACCATTGTATTTTCCATATTTGTTGTCATTATATCCTTGCTTCTTTTTAAAGTCGTTTTCTTCACCGCTGTAACCTCTGGTAGCATGAGTCCCACGTTCGAGCGTGGCGACCTCGTGCTCATGCAACGAATACACCCCGCACCCGTAGTGGGTGACATAATAATGCTGCAAAGAGCGGAGTATATGCTGCCCGTTACGCATAGAGTTGTTTCCGTAACGGAAGGAGGCGTGAGAACAAAAGGAGATGCGACGGGTAGAGTGGACCCATGGATAATACCTGAAGAAGAAATCACGGCTAAAGCAGTGCAAATAGGAGAAAAACCAGTCGTTCTAAAAGACGTTGGTGATTATTTCATTTTGGACCCGAAGGAAATGCGGATCGGTAAATATGGCTCGGAATATACGCTCGTAAAGAATATCTTTTTGACTATGAGAGTGTATGGTTACGCGTTGTGCATCATTGCTATCTTAGGTTATGTGTTATTGTCATTGAGGGAGGCGAAGGTGAAGTGAACATAAAAGGTTTTTTCTTATTTGCTATTGCTATTGTTACAATTGGCATATTCGTGCTGCCGATCACGGTTTCGCTGTTCGCCGGACAGCATAGCTGGTATGACCTTTCTGTGGGACCGAGTGATGTGCCGTGCGAGAAGTGTCATGCCGATATTTCAGATGAGATGCAGAGCGGCGAGAGCGGTGCGCATGGTAATCTGACCTGCGCCATGTGCCATCGGTCGTTATTTACTGGTTATGAGTATGCAAGAGTCCAGCGTGAATATTTTGTTGGTCCGCAAGGCACAATACCTGGAAATGAGTCTCATGCCGCATCTACGGTCAAGTGTATGAATTGCCATGGGCTTTATAGGGCAGGCACTTCTGGTGATTTTCCTGAGAACCACTGCAAAGATCCCGAGCATGCCGGGAACTGTATGAAATGCCATTGGGCTGGATGGTATGATTTCATCTCAGCAGGTGGCTTCGGATTAGAAGACCCCACGGGCAGGAATCCGGGTCATAATTCCACAGATACAGACACGGGCGAGTATGCGGCGCACAGGCAGTTCGTGCTCGATGCAATGGAGAATAACACGTTGGAAGGTGCAAATGAAGCTTGCATCGCTTGCCATACGAAAATGCCGGTCAAAATAGGGTTCAATGTCACGACAGGTGCGAAGATTATCGTGAATAACTCTTATAGTCAATCGCATTCATATTGGGATGTGGAGAGCATCACGCCGGGCAGCTACACGACTTATGAGGAGGAGAAAGAATGAGGGCGATACTACTTGCTATTCTTCTCTTTGGAATTGCATCTCTTATTTTATTCACAACTATAGATGTTTCCACGCTATTTGCCGGTCAGCACACTTTCGTAGACATCTACCCCTCATCAAATGATATTGATTGCGTGGCGTGCCATCATCGAATTCAAGAAGAGTTGAACAACTCTGCTCTGCATAGTGAGCTGAGTTGTGAAGATTGCCACCGCTTCACCGGGGCAGGCATCACTTTCGCAGAGGGAGGGAGTCCAGCAACGCCAGGCGAGGAAGCGCATGCCGCATACAAGCCTCGATGTCTCGATTGCCATGGTGAAGGTGGATATGCAAAGCAAGCTCCGGCATTTAATGAATCTGGTTATGGAAGCGAGTTTTCCGCGCACAGGGCGCTGGTTTTGAAGGCTAACTCTTCTGGAATGTGTGTGGGTGAGAACGAAGCATGTTTGGCATGTCACACGAATTATTCCGTTAAAATTGATTATAGCTACTTCTGGAACATTAATTACACTGTAACTGGCGATGGCACAGAATGGAATATTAGCCAATTTGCGTATAATGGGACAAGAGAGTATAATATTACTTACAGCAAGTCGGGAGCAAAGCATGAGTTTGTTAATATGACAGTTGTTAGGAAAGAAACGTGCCAGAAATGCCATAAAAACATATATGATGCCCTTGTTAATGGGACCGCAGGTGCAGGTGGCGTCAACGATGAAGATTACTTAACACATGCACCAATAGAAATTGACGATCCGCAGTGGGCAATGTACCCTGATAATGCTTGGGGTCATAATAGGTATCATTACAAAGCAAATAGAGCTAACATTGATAATTCTAATTACTGCTCTAGATGTCATAATGTAAATTATTTTGCAAGCACGCATCTTCAAAAGAGTAATACCTACAATTTGACTAACGTGACTGCGGATACAAACTCCACACAGGTTCACGCAGCAGAAGCTTTATGGTGTACAACCTGCCATGGCAGCGGGAAAACAAAAGAAGTAATCAATGATCCTGGGACCCCCGGGATGAATTCATATGGGCATTCTGCTACTGACCCTGATTTTGTTGACCTTATTGCAGAAAGCTACGCACGAACATTCAATGGGGATATATGTATGGGTTGTCATGAAGCGGCTGAGCATCCTGATCATGGTAGCTGTTGTGATTGCCATGTCCCCGGCATGAAGAGTTTCAGCCGGGACATTTACATCGAATCAGAGCCTTCTGGTTATTGCACGAATTCCTGAATAGTTTTATTTTATACTTACCTAAAATAAATTCCAAGTAGTATATTAAAGATAACAAAATGGTAGCCGTACCGCACACCAGAACCACTATACCCTTCACGGAAAAGATAGGCTTAGCTTTCGCTTTACTAACAGCAATAATTCTGCTTGCCTTTTCCCTCTTTTCATTAATAGTAGACGCGATTTTAAAATTCGATTTATACGGCATCGTACTCGATTTAATTGTCTTAACAATCGGCTTCTTTTTAGCTTATTTCTCCTTTCGCATGTATAAGAAATCGGTATATTACGAAAATTTGATGAATTCCTCGTTCGACGAAGGGATATATACGCGATTGGAGCCGGTATTGAGAAAAGTAGCCGAGACGAGTGTAGAAATGGAAGATATGGGCAGTCGTTTGAACAGAATTGACCGCAAGGTTCAAACGGTGATAGAGGAGCAGGTGAAAGCGGGAAAAAGTCCTCACACGGAAGCAGAAAAAGCCGTTGCTCCCGGAACTTCTATGGCTTTTATAGTAAAAGCTGTCTTCTTAACCATAATCACGATGTCCGGTTTTATGTTCATGATTTCCACCTCAATTGGAGCGGTTCATTTCGCGACACTCCTCTTTTATGCCCTCTGGTGGTTACTCATATCATCTGAATTCAAACTCTTTGATAATACCGCCTCATGGGTGATAATCTTTGTTCCCGTTCTTTTGATCCCTGTTGGCTTTATGATTCTCGATGCCTTCATGCAGATAAACAATGTAATTGCCCTTTTTTATGCTTGCCTTGCGCTATACGCCTTCTTATACTTCTCCTGGGCGGTATACGAGACAAAAGGGACGCTGCCTTTCTCGCTCCAAATCAGACATAAATGAAGGAAAAAACCGAAAAGCTTTTAAAGGAATGTATAGCTATACAAATACGAGGGAAAAAAATGGACAAAAAATTAGTTGGTGCCGTTATAGTTGCTATTGTAGCGATAGTAGTAATAGTAGGCTGTGTGGAGGAACCTGCGCCTGAAGTGACGCCTTCACCTGCGCCCACTGCGACACCTGCGCCTGCGCCCACTGCGACACCTGCGCCTGCGCCTGCACCCACGCCTGCGGCAGCAGCGATGGTAAGCTGTGACATGTGCCACAAAAGAGAGCAGACTGCCAATTTGGAGGCTCATGTGAAAGGCGGATTGCTGGTGAAAGGAAAACCAGGCTGCTTCAACTACTGGGGCTGTCATGGTGTAGCGAATGCCACCGTACATACTGTCCATCCACCTGAAGTTGGATGTGCGGCATGTCATGGTAAGATACCGACAATACCTCAGAAAGGACCAGGAGGCACGAGCTGTGAGATGTGTCACGGAATGCCTAACCCGCTCGAGCCAAGCGAAGGGCGCCTTGTGGATATACACCTGGAAAGAGGCAAGGACTGCCAGGTTTGCCACATTGGGGAGATTTCAGAGATACACGGGCTGAAGTAAAACAGCCCTGTTCTTTTTTTTTTTCGCAACCTTCCTATCCCTCCTCAAGGAGTTGTACGATTAGATCCCTGTATCATAGAAAGAGGACGTAAGCAAAGCGCAGCTATAAAGTTAATGGCGGAAGCGGCTAAAGTAGGAGTGAGAACGGAGCAAGGTTATTATGACTGCGAGTATTACAATAATAGCAATACCAAACCCAGAGATGTTGTTTGGTAATTCTGATGGTGACGCACCGGATGTAGCTAACGTGGAATTCTCTGTGGGTTGTGTTTCTTCAACGAAAAATAGCTTTGCTATGTCCGTACCGGGAATAGTGACTTTATAAGTGCCTGGCATGTCCTTAGTCACTGCAAAATGAAGCGTTTCCGATGCGTATTGGTCCATGGTAACCAATGCTGCACCTTCTTTTTCATCGTTTATAACTAACGTAATTTTTTCCGTGCCTCTTATCCCCCTGTTCTCTACGGTCACAGATATTGAGACCGTTTCACCTGCCTTCACCTTAAATTTATCTATACCCACATCAGTTACTATGAAAAGCGGCTCTTCTATTTTACCCTCTTTCGGAATGGTAATAAATTTTGCAGGTTTTATCTCTTCTTTCCGGCGCACGAAGAATTTTGTGTGCGTGATCTCCTTTTCCGAATCAGAAAAGGATTTTATTACGCCTAAGTCCTCTAAGTCATCTTCATCTCCACCACACGCATTTTCAAATAAATCTTCCAGGTCTTCAAAAACATCGCTATCAATCAGATTCTCCGGCGGCGTACGTGTCTCGAGATTCTCACTTGTCTCCACTTTCCGCTCTAATTTCACTATCTCTGCTTTGTTGATGCGGTTGTATGCATATATATCAAGTTTATACTCACCATACAGCCACCATGACGGGATTTCCTTCGTGTACACCACATACACATCGTCATCATAATCCCTGCGTTTCACATCCCTGCGGTCCATAGAAACCACGTGCCCCCAGGGGTCTTGTATGATAAAAACGAAATCAACGAAGACAAATCCATTGTAATTTACGTCTTTCATATCTGCGCACACTTTGAGTGTGCTTCCACGGGCAAAATTATTATCCCCCGAATCCCATAACCCTTTGGTGCCGGAAACTATCTCAGCCTTCATCGCATTTGCCGCATTAACTGCTGAAAAGCTAAACAGCACAAAAAGCGCTAAGATTGCCAGAGCGATTCTTTTCCTTCCCTTCATTTTTCACTCATTATGCTATTTCATCTGTTCTACTTAAAAATTTATGCTTTTCATCCAATTAAAGCATATTTTATTG
>JAOZPO010000093.1 GCA_029932715.1 Halobacteria archaeon
AATGTATTCTCTCTTCGTGGTACCACTCAATTTCTTTGCCGTCTTCTTAAAAATCTCCTTGACTTCTTCCGAGATTTTACTTATTTTCATTCTGCTATTCCTCCTTTAGATTTATTGCACCTATTGGAACCTATTCATATATTTGGTCAAGAAATCAATATGTAAAACAGGTAGTAGTTGGGGTACGTTATTATCTGTGAGTTGCCTAAGCCACTAAACCGCTATCTTCTTCCCTTTCTTATCCTCTCTTCTCCCACTTATACAAATCCAGCACCTGAGAAAGAGTCTTACCCCTCTTTATCTCCGCTCTTATCCGTTCCTCTGTCTTCCACACTTCCTTCGCTCTCCTTGCCATTTCATACGCCCTCTCCCCCGGAACGACCACAACACCATTGTCATCGCCTACTATCCAATCCCCTGGTTTCACCGTCTCGCCACCGCACTTTATCTCCGCATTTAGTTCTCCGAAGCCCTTTGGCTCCCCGGCATTCGGCACGATGTATTTAGCGAAGACCGGGAATTTTATTCGTCTTATTTCTGCCACGTCTCGCACTGCACCGTCAATAACAAAGCCGGCAATGCCTCTCTGCTTACAGCTCCAGGAAGCAAGCTCACCCCAGGGTGCAACGTCCTTTGCACCAGCATAGACAACGATCACGTCGCCTTCTTTTGCCGCATCCGTTGCCTCTACCGGCTTCGCCCAGTCACCCTCAAACGTCTGCACCGTTACCGCTTTACCCACAAGCTTAATCCCCTCAAATAGTGGTTTTATACCGCGCAGCACGCCTTTACGGTGCATTGCATCCGAAATGTTCGACGTTGATACCTGCATAAACAACTCAAAAATCTCATCGTCCCGTGTTCTCCCCTCTTCCCTCCCTCCTCCCCCCTTTCCCTTCTCTATTCCCCCGTCCATACTCTGCCTTATCTTTCTGGTGGATTCTGTAACATGTGCGGACCTCGTTATGTTGCCGCCCACGATAATAATGTCCGCGTTCACAGCGTCAGATACTGATTCCGCATCCATACCACCCGCAACTGCTAATGGAATGTCAACAGCAGCAGCGACTTTCTCTAACAGACTGAGCGTATCTATACCCTGCATCTGCTGGTCTATTCCCACATGGACACAGAGGTAATCAGCACCCAGGTCCTGCAGCTCCTTCGCCCTTCTCACCGGCTCCTTGGTGTTTATTATGTCCACCATGAGAGCGACACCGTATTTATGTGCCGATTCTATCGCTTCTTTTATCGTCGCGTCATCAGCAACGGCGAGTATAGAGACTACAGAAGCGCCTGATTTCGCCGCCATTTCTACTTCTATCGCACCCGTATCCATAGTTTTCATGTCCGCTACTATCTTAACGTCCGGGAAAGAGGCGCGTAAGGTTCTTATTGCGTGCATACCTTCACTTTTTATCAGTGGCGTGCCTGCTTCTAACCAGTCGGCACCGCCTTCTAACGATTCACGCCCTATTTCTATCGCCCGGGGCAGTTCGAGCAGGTCGAGCGCTACTTGCAGTATTTTCCCTCCACTTCCTTTCTTAATCCCCCTCATTGTCAATTTGGCATTGTGTTAGAAACTCAGTTCTTTGCTCCTGCATATATATACTATACCATAACTTTAAGGCACGGTTCTGTGCCCGTTCAGAGATGAAACAGCAGAGTTAACGTCTATTTATTATATCAGCAAGAAGGCTAATTAATTAATTAATTGGTTCGTGCATGCGGCGGTTTCCATTCAAGTATTTTGGTATGTGCATTGTATTCCACCTGCCACAGATCACGGAGCTGGTTCGGCTCAATAAAACTGATAGCAGTGCCTCCTTTTCCCACACGAGCCGTTCTACCAATCCGATGTACGTAAGTCAGGGGTTCCATGGGTATGTCATAGTTGAAGACATGACTGATGTCCGAAATATCAATGCCGCGTGCCACGACATCAGTACAGATGAGGTACTGTACCTTACCATCGCGCAATTTGCCTATTGCTTTCTCACGTGCTGCCTGGCTGAGGTCGCCGTGGATGCGTTCGACAGAAAAGTTACGGCGCTTGAGTATCTCGTAGAAAGACTCAACCCATTTCTTCGTCTTGCAGAATACGAGTGCCTTTGACGGGCGTTCCTTTTTGATGACATTGAAGAAAGCATCCATCTTTTTCTTGCGGTCCACTTTGACGTAATACTGCTGGACGTCACTGACTGTTAATTCGTCCTCATCCACACTGGCTGATATGAATTCCGGATCGCGCATGTAGTTACCAGCCAGCATGCGAACCTCTTTGGGCATGGTTGCGGAGAACAGTAATGTCTGTCGCTTTTCCGGCATCTTTTTTAATATCCATTCTATATCATTGATAAATCCCATATCGAGCATCCGGTCGGCTTCATCGAGTACGAGCGTTTCTACGTTGCCGAGTCTGAGTGTAGTGCGCTCTATGTGATCAATTATACGACCTGGTGTGCCTACCGCGACATGGACGCCTCTCCGGAGCATATCTATTTGCGTATTGATGGAAGCGCCACCGTAGGTCAGAACCACGCGTATGTTCCGACCCCCAACCTTCTCGAATTCCGCAGCTACCTGTATAGCGAGCTCGCGAGTCGGCGTCAATACGAGTGCCTGAACGGCTTTTTGTTCTACCCGTATCTTTTCTACTATCGGTATAGCAAATGCCAGGGTCTTACCCGTTCCGGTCTTTGCCTGGCCTATTATATCCCGACCCTTAAGTGCTACGGGTATTGCCATCTCCTGGATGGGCAGCATCGCTGCGAATCCAAGAGCGCGTATGTTTTTCTGGATATCGGTCTGAATGTTGAGTGTTTCAAATTTTGCCATTGTAGATACTACATAGACATAGAATGATATAAAGCAAATCAATGAACAAGAAAGAAAGAGAGAGAGGTAATGTTCATAGCAGCAGTGGTACTCTATTTATCAGTAGATAGGTTATCAGTTTATCAGCGATTATGCCAAAATGGGAGATTCATGATAAATGGGCGCAGAAGAAGGGGCTGTCCCAGGAAGTATCAAATTATGTGAATCAATTGAGTGATTTCCCTGAGCAAAGTCATGAGTTTATTCAGTTCTGCGAGCACGAAGGAGTGGAAATAGTATTGCAATTGGTAACAGCACATGATTTTAAACTGATAATGAATATCCCGAAATATCTCCAGGTAGAATTCATGCGCAGAAAAGGTAGCGGATTTGTAACCGCATGGTACCTGCACTACGTTCTGGATTATATAAAAATGGCGCCGGCATTGACACTTGAGGATGTAATATCAAGGACAAGAGGCAAATTTGGCACCTGCCAGGAGTTAGAAGCCATCAACGATTTTGTACTTGACCATGCTGAAGAGATATTACATGACTGTAGATAGTTTTTGTTTTTTACGGTATGCAAGCCCCTGAAAAATCGCGATTATATCTCCCTGTTCGTTGGTAACATGGATAGTATAGTTACCGAGTTTTGGATTTATCGCGACTTCTTTCGCTTCTGCAATCAAGGTTGTACCTGCGGTAGCAGCTTTCGTATAGGAAATACTTGCATTTATGGCTGTGGCAATAGTTCCGTGTGAATTTGAAGCAAGAGCAAAAGCTAAATCCGCCAGCGTGAATATCGCACCACCATGAGCAGTTTTGAGTGCATTCAAGTGCTGATCCTTGAGTTCCAGTTTCACTTTTGCACTACCGGCTGAAACTTCTAACAACTCTATACCTACATATTCACCAAATTTATCGCTTTTAAAAAATCTATTTATGTCTTCTTCCATTTTCACTATTCTTTATTGCATCCTATTATTTAAATATTTTGGTACCATTTTTTTTTACGATAATGATAACCAGGAGAGAAGAGCTAAACAGGATATGTAAAGAAGTTATAGCGCGGATAAAGCCCAAAGAAGCGGAAAGAAGGGCAATAAAATCCGTGATTGCGTATATAGTCACTAACCTGAACAGGAAAGCATCAGAAATGGGTATAACTGCCACTGCAATTCCCGTCGGGTCAACGGCAAGAGATACGTGGGTGAGTGGCGATGCGGACATAGATATATTCATCATGTTTCCTGCGGATATGTCAGAAGAGTATTTAAAGGAGGAAGGACTTGCGCTTGCGAAGAGTGTTTGCGATCGGTATGAAGAGCGATATGCATCGCACCCGTATATTCACGCTTACTTTCACGATGCGGGAACGGAGCACGAGGCAGACCTGGTTCCCTGTTTCTCTGTAAAGAGCGCATCAATGCTGAAGTCGGCAGTAGACAGGACACCGTTTCATAATCAATACATTATGCAGCGATTACATGGGCTTGAGGATGAAGTGCTACTGCTAAAGCAATACATGAAATGTCTAAGTATTTATGGCTCTGAGCAGCGCCGGAAAGGCTTCTCGGGTTATCTCTGCGAGCTGCTCATACTGAACTATGGCTCGTTTGCGGAGCTGTTGAGCAACGCATCGCGGTGGAGATACGGAGAGCGAATAGACATTGAGGGTCATGGTAAATACCGCGGTGCTGACCCGCTTATTGTTATAGACCCCGTGGACCCGAACCGGAACGTAGCGGCTGCTGTATCACGGAATTCGTTTTGCAAGCTGATAGATGCAGCGCGAGATTTCCTTGCCCTGCCGGACCAGAAATTCTTTATGCCACGCGAGGCGGAATCAATGACCCAGGCTGAATTTCTAAAACTTGTGAAGGAACGAGGAACAGAGTTTGTAACGGTCATGTTTGACGCGCCTGATGTGGTAGAGGACGTTTTATTTCCACAATTGCGAAAAGCCGAGGCTTCTGTTCGAAATCTGATAGAACGTAATGAGTTCAGGGTTTACCGTAGTGACGTGACAGTAGAATCCGGGAAAGCAATGCTGGTATTCGAGTTACTCGTGTGGCAGTTACCCAGGATAAAGAAGCATATTGGACCACCGGTTACTTCTGAAGCACATTCAGAGCATTTTAAAAGTAAACATTCACCGCCTTTTTTTATCGAGGATGGCAGGTATGTCGTGGAAGTAGCGCGGAAACATACCGATGTGGTTAGTTTACTGAAGCACGAGTTGAACTCATGCAGTTTGGGTAAAGATGTATCGAAATCAGTAGAAAATGGGTATGAAGTTTTGAAGACAGAAGAGATACGTGGTGGTCTTGGCTACTTTTTCAGCGCGTATTTCGGTGTACATGTATAGCAGCAAATAAGGAAGAAACAAGCAAAAAGGTTAAAAACTATGTTGACGTTATTAAGAACTTGAACAGATTATAATGGAATGATGAAGATGCCGGAGCGAAAAAAAGAAGCGAAAAATTGAGGATACCGATGCGTGGATGGCGGAGGAGTTTGATTTGGGGTCAGAAAATATAAAGAACGGGAATGATGAAGCGGGTAAGAGATACATAGACAGGGGTTTGCAATCACTAAGGGCGCATTTTTCAAGGAATGATTTAATAGGTGCATATTACAAAACTTGCGAGTTCCTGGAATATTACCTTCGTTATGAACTCGCACTGGAATATTACAACCAACTGCTGGAACTCAAGAGAGCTAAGGAGAAACCGTCTGTGTATGACAGCATAGCCCTTTGTTATGCCCATTTGAACGATATAGATAAAGCAATTGAGTATCAACGGAGGGCTATCGAATCGAACGAAAACTGTAAATTCTACTCGAACCTCGGCTGGCTGGAGATGATTCGTGGAAACGTAGAAGAAGCGGAGAGGATGCTGAAGAAAGCGGTTGAACTGGATAAAAAGGATGACATCGCGAAGACCAATTACGAAATCAGTAAAACGCTGCTGAGTTCGGCACAATGACGATTACACAGAGGAGGAAAAAGAGAATATCCGTGAAGAACTTTTCGAGGGTGATCATGCCTGGCCGATTTTATAATAACACCTGGGCGCTTTTTTTTGTAGCCCCTTTCTATCGGAGATGTTCCGATAATAGTCCCAAGTTTACAACTTTTATGTCCAGATTG